>JBGOUV010000533.1:0-3763 GCA_041477815.1 Terriglobia bacterium
CGAAACGGCCGGTGCGCCAGCGCCTTATTGAGCAGCGGGGAGTAGAACCGCATGGGCACATCGTGGATCGACACCTCGATGCGATCCTTCACCTGGTCGCCGGAGTCGTAGCGGGTCACCGTAACCTCGCCCGCGGTGAGGCCGAACAGTCCCGGCGGATTGCCCGCCGGCGCGTTGGGACTGTTGTAGAGCACGAAATTCCTGATCTGTTGGGTATCGTAATTATTGGTAATACTCCAGCGGACGCCGGCGCGGGCCCGCTCGGTCAGGCTCTGGTGCAGGAACAACAATTGGCCGAAATCGACGATTCCGATGATCACCAGAAGGAGCGGCAGCAGCACCAGGGCCCCTTCTACGAGGGCGTTCCCGCAGCGGCGTCGGTGGGAGCGGAATCGAGGCATGGCGTCTTCCTTAGGTGAGAAAGCGTCCGGCAAAGCGCACCGTGCAAACCGGCTTGTTGGTGAAGGTGAAGCTCTTGAATACGGCATAGACGGGAAAGTTCACGATGCGGACCGTGACCGTCTGGGGAAGGCCCTCCGTATCAACGGTCCAGGCGACGCTGACCTGGGCGGTGGTCAGGCCCGGCACCAGGGCCTGGCCCCCGCCGGCTGGGGATCCATAGACCGCCATGTTCTTCACCTGCGTGGAGAACGCACTGGTGGCGTTGGCATCGAAGTCCGCGCGGCTGGCGAAGGCGGCGCCGTCGGTCACCGCATTGTTCAGGGCGTTATACACATACAGGGGGTACCCGAACTGGAACACCCCGGCCAGCATGGTCCACAGCAGAGTGAATCCCAGGGCAAATTCCAGCACCGCACTGCCGCCAGCAGGTTTCCAACGTCGCATGGCCGGGGTTCCTTCAGCGGAACAGCTTCACCCGGTACAAACCGGCGGCGCCCGCGCCCTTATGGGGACTGTCGGCCACCCCCGCTCCGAGGTACTCCGCGCAGCAGGGGCTGGTGTTCTGCGGACCGCAAATCCCCACGGGCATGAAGAACGCCGCGAAACCCACTACCGTCGCCGGCTCCGCGCCGTTGTTGACCGGAACCAGCAGGAGACGCCGGCCGTTCCCAGCGTAGGCGGCATAGGTGGTGGAGGTCTGGTCGGTGTCCTGGGCGAAGCGCTCGTCCATCCCCGGCTGGACGTTCTTGTTGCCGGGCACCCAGTCGATCACGGTCCCCGCCTCGTAAGGCGAGGGCAGATAGAAATCGTTGTTCACAATGGCGTCGTGCAGAGCCGAATTGCCGTTTCCCTGCCCCACGTTGATATAGCCCCGGCTGCTGCTCGAGTTGGGCGGCGTAAATCCCACGTCGCCCCCGCAGGTGTTCCCCGCCTTGCCGCGCTGCCCCTTCGGTGGCCACTTCAGGGTGTACTGCTGCCCCACCGTGAAACCGAAGTTCGGATCGGCCGCATTATGAGCGTCCGGCGAAAACGGCGCCGTCCCCGGGCCGAAGGCGGACTCCAGCGCCTGTCCGGCCACCGCCTTCCCATTCAGCGCCCAGTTGGCGCCTTTCAGGGCGCGCGCAAAATAGATGGGCGAATCCCCTGCCACCGTAACCTGCACAAAGCGCGAAGCGACCGCCGCCGATCCCTCTGGCTGATAGGCCCCCCCGAAGGTGGTGGCGAAAGATACCTGCACGCTGCCGATGGCTTTGGTGGCGAAGTCGTACCGATTCGGAGGCGCCCCGCCCGTCGTAGGCCCGGTTCCGGCTACCGTATTGGCTCGTGTCAATCCGGCCGAGGTCCCGTCCAGCTCGAAGGCGGCTGCCATCGACGCCGCGTCGGCAAAGGCCTGCAGCTCGTTCTGGATGACGTAGGCCCGTCCCAGGTCCAACGTCAATCCCAGCACCGCCATGGCCATCACCAAGGCCACTGCGGTCGTCATCAAGGCGAACCCCTGGCGGTGGGCCCTCCGCCGGCAGGAGAAATGGTGCATTTTACTCATAATTCGCCTTATCGGCTGTTTCTTCAGATGTCTGAAGTCAAATGTGCAAGTTTTCGTACTGTAGCGAGGGGGGCTCACCTTTGGCGGGCTTGCCTGCGATTCGAATTTCCGCTGGGTCGTCAGCCTTTCTAATCGCGCCGCCGCTTCCCCGACACCGCACCTGTGACCTCTTTTCCTGGCGTGTTGAGCCGTTCTGCTGCGCTTGACGGCTGCGCTTGACCCCTATTGATAGCCCAGGAGAGCAGGCGTATGATAGGTAATGATAGGTGTATGCCCAGCCGTAAGCAAGCAGCACCAGTGAGAAGGCGCAACTCTGCACCTCGGGGACAGCCGCTGACCGAGGAGGCCCTGGATGCCTTGGCTTGCGCGCGGATGGACGAGCGCATCCGCACCGAAAAGCCGATTCCCATTGACCAGGTCTTGAGAGAGTATGGGCGGGGACGACCTAGGGTAGTGGGACGTTGAAATCCTTCCGACCGCCCGCCGGGAACTTCGGGATTTCCCGAATCCAGAACGCCAAGAAGCTTTGGATCTGGTAAACGAGCTTAGGGAAGATCCTTTTCTCGCCGGCGCCGAGCGGCTTCGTGGCTATAACAATCGATACAAGATCCGCTTCGGTCGCGGGGAACGCTATCGGATGCTATACGACGTTTTTCAGGCCAGCAGAAAGGTATTGATCGGTGTGATCGAAGTGCGCGGTCCGGAAACCTACAGCGGCATGGACAAATGGCAATGAGAGGCTCAGCCTACTCAATAAACGTGACCTTATTGATCTCCCGCAAGGTGGTGACCCCCGCCCGGGCCTTGGCCAGAGCCGATTCGCGCAGGAAGGTCATGCCCTCGTCGCGGGCGATGCGCTTGATCTCGGAGGCGGGGCGCTTCTCGAGGATCATCTCGCGGATGCGGTCGGAGAGGTCCAGCAGCTCGTGGATGGCGGTGCGGCCGCGATAGCCGGTTCCGGCGCACTCGATGCAGCCTTGGCCTTCCTGGAAATCGAAAGTCCGGTATTCGTCGAGGTTGAGGCCGCTTTCTTCGAGGTACTGGTCGGGAAACCGCACCGGGTGCTTGCAGTGGTCGCAGATGAGCCGGACCAGCCGCTGGGCCAGGATGCAGTTCAGGGCGGAGACGAAGTTGTAGGCCTCCACACCCATGTTGAGGAAGCGGCCGAGCACGTCGACCACGTTATTGGCGTGGACGGTGGTGAACACCAGGTGGCCGGTGAGCGCGGACTGGATGGCGATTTGGGCGGTCTCTTCGTCGCGGATCTCGCCGACCATGATCTTGTCGGGGTCGTGGCGCAGGATGGAGCGCAGGCCGCGGGCGAAGGTGAGTCCCTTCTTGTCGTTGACCGGGATCTGGGTGATGCCCTTGATCTGGTATTCGACGGGGTCTTCGATGGTGACGATCTTGTCCTCGTCGTTCTTGATCTCGGAGAGGGCGGCGTAGAGGGTGGTGGTCTTGCCGGAGCCGGTGGGGCCGGTGACCAGGACCATGCCGTAGGGCTCGTTGATATAGCGGCGGAATTTTTTCAGGTCGCCTTCGGAGAAGCCCACCACGTCCAGCGAAAGCTGGTGGAACTTCTCGCTCATGGACTCCTTGTCGAGGACGCGGAGCACGGCGTCCTCGCCGTGGATGGTGGGCATGATCGAGACGCGGAAGTCGATGAAACGGCCCTTGTAGCGGACCCGGAAGCGGCCGTCCTGGGGGATGCGGCGCTCGGCGATGTCCAACTCCGACATAACCTTGATGCGGCTGATGATTTCGGAATGGACATCCTTCCTGATGCCGGTCTTTTCGAAAATATCGCGCAAAAGACCG
>JBGOUV010000478.1:0-4509 GCA_041477815.1 Terriglobia bacterium
CAGCCCTTCGTAGATGACCTTCTTCTTCTCTTCCAGGTGCGCCGTGGGCGAAACCGGCTCCGGCTCGGGCAGATCCTTCTTGCGAACCACCAGCGTGAGGGCCAGGGCCCCGACGATCAGAATGGCGGCAGCGACGAAAATCATTCCAGGTCGGCCAGTTCCTTATCGATCTCGTCCCGGAACTTCTCCATGGCCGGCGCCCCCGCGGCCGGCGCCGCCGCCGGTTTCAAACGCCGCCACCGCACGACGGTGAACCGGATCGCCACCAGGCCAATCACCAGCGCCACGAAGGGCATGATCCATCCCAGGATGTTGAATCCCTCCGCCGGCGGCGCTCCCAGGATCATCGTCCCGTACTTCTCCTTCAGCTTCGCCAGAATGGTGGCGTCGTCCGCCCCCGCCTTCACCATCGGACGAATCTGCGCGTTCACTTCCTCCCGGAAGTGGCAGTTCAGCATGTTGCACGAGCCCACGGTGTACGAGCAACTGCTCCCGTTCTGCCCGCAGAAGCACTTCAGCTTCTCGCCGACATGCCGCACCTGCTTCTCCAGCTGGTTGCCCGTCGACACCGTCTGGGCGCACAGCGTCAGGGCTACCCAGCCTACCGCCGCTGCTCTATACGGGAACTTCATGCTTGGCCGTCCCCACTACCTGCGTCCGCGCGTACGCGAGTTTCACCTTGCTCGGCACCAGCGCAATCACGGTCCCGAAAATCACCACCAGCGCCCCCAACCACACCCAATTCACCAGCGGGTTCAGGTAGGCGTGGATCACCGGCTTCTGCTGGTCGTTGGACATCCCGGCGAACACCACGTAGACGTCCTCTTTCAACTGCGGCTTGATCGCCACCTCCGAGGTCGGCTGCTGGCTGGCGTGATAGAACCGCTGCTCCGGGTACATGTTCTGGAGGAACTTGCCGTCCCGCGACACCTCGATGGTGGCGGCGGTGCTGGCATAGTTCGGGCTGTTCCGCTTCTGGAGATCCGCCAGCCGGAACGAATAGTGGCCCAGCTTCAGCGTGTCGCCCACGCTCATTTCCTCCTGGGCCTCGCTGTTAAACGCCTGCCCGGTGAACCCGATGAACATGAACACGATACCCATGTGTATGATGTAGCCGCCGTACCGCCGCGTGTTGCGGTGGGTCAGCTCCACCATGCACCGGGCCAGCACTCCGCCGCCCTTGGCCTGAATGGCCCGCGACCCCTTGTAGAACTCGATCAGGATGGTCAGGGCCACGAACATACACAGCATGAACGACATCAGGGCGTAGAAGTGCCACACCTGGAACGCCACCAGCACCGCGCCCAGGGCCAGCGAGATCACTCCCGGCCACAGAAAGTTCCGCTTGAGGCTTTCCACCGACGTGCGGCGCCACGCAAACAGCGGTCCCACCCCGGTCAGAAACAGCAGAAACAATCCGATGGGGACATTCACCTTGTTAAAGAACGGCGGGCCGACGGAGATCTTCTCTCCCGTCACCGCCTCGCTGATGACCGGAAACATCGTGCCCCACAGCACCGAGAAGCAGGAAGCCAGCAGGATCAGGTTGTTGAACAGGAAGCTCGACTCCCGCGAGACCACCGATTCCAACTGGTTCTCGCTCTTCAGGTAATCCAGCCGGTCCAGGATCAGGTACACCGTCCCCGCCAGGCCGATCGCGATGAACGTGGCGAAGTACTTCCCGATCGGTCCTTCCGAAAAGGCATGAACGGAGCTCACGATCCCACTTCGAGTCAGGAAAGTCCCGAATATGCACAGGAAGAAGGTGCCGGCGATGAGGGCCATGTTCCAGACCTTCATCATGCCCTTCTTCTCCTGCATCATCACCGAGTGCAGAAACGCCGTGGACGTCAGCCACGGCAGGAGGGACGCGTTCTCCACCGGATCCCAGGCCCAGTATCCGCTCCAGCCCAGCACGGCGTAAGCCCAGCGCCCGCCTAGAATGACCCCGCAGGTTTGGAACAGCCACGTGAGCATGGTCCAGACCCGGGTGGTGGCGATCCACGCGTCGCCCTTCTGCCGCGTGATCAGCGCGGCCATGGCGAAGGCGAAAGGAACCGCAAAGCCCACGTAGCCCAGGTACAGCATGGGCGGGTGGATCACCATCGCCGGATACTGCAGCAGCGGGTTCAAACCCCGCCCGTCCGGCACGGCGGTGATCTCGCCGTTCGCCGCCAGCACCTGGAACGGGCTGGCCGGAATCGTGACCATGATCAGGAAGAACAATTGCACCGCCATCAGGATGGCGATGACGTACCCGATCATGTCCCGATGCTTGCGCCGGTTCCGGTACACCGCCACCAGCGTGTAAGTGGAAAGGATCCACAGCCAGAACAGCAAGGAACCTTCCTGCCCGCCCCACCACGCGGCGAATTTGTAGACGCCCGTCAGGTCGCGATTGCTGTGCCCGGCGATGAAGCTAAGCCGAAAATCGTTTTGAAACAGCAGATAGATGAGGAGGCCCGAGGCCGTGGTCACCAACCCCCAGACCACCAGCACCCCCCGCTCGGCGCTGCGGGCCAGGTAGGCCCGATCCTTCCACTTCCCCACCAGCGCCGCCAGGATGGTGTAGACGGCGAAGCAGAAGGCCAACAGCAGGGCCAGCGCGCCAAGATTCTCCATAGACCTCCTCTGTGCACGGCACCGCGACCGCAAGGAAGCGGATGTGACTCAGGTTTGGGGCCCGCCCGGCGACGCTCCCGGTTTCGCCTCGTACTTGGAAGCGCACTTGGCCTGAATCTTCTTCGCTTCGAATACGCCGTCGCGCCCCAGCCGGCCGTCGGCCAGCGCGTTGGCATTGTCTTTGAACGTATCGGGCAACGGCTCGCGCCCCGTATAGACGACCTTCTGCTTCAGATCGCCCTGCCGCAGCGTGAACTCCACCCGGCCGGCGTTCCGCACAATCGAGCCCGGCTCCACGTCCCCGGCCACCCGCAACCGGCGCTCGAGGGCCTTCGCCTGCATCTGCTGCAACTCGGTTAAGGTGATGTAGTAGGTGCTGGTCTCTTTGATGCCGGCGACGGCCAGCCAGCCCAGGGTCGCCAGCACCACCACGATAATAGCTGCAAACTTCCAGTACTTTTTCATAACCCGCCCTTCGCCAACCCTTCCAGTATAGCGCTACGGGTTCAGTTGCCGCCCCCGTTTGTGCGGGATTTCAGGTACAACTCCACGATCCGGCGCAACTCCCGGTTCTCCGCCTCCCCCCGCATCTGCGCGTCAATCAGGGCATTCATCTTGACCTCGAACTCATCCTGGCGGTCGGCCATCTTGTCCATCCACCGGGCCATCGCGCCTTGGATCGCCTTCAGATGTTCGATGTCTTCCTGCGACCGGGCCTCCGCCCGCCGCTGCAACTCGGCAGTGACCACCAGGTTATCCTCGATCTGTCTGAACCGTGCCTGCACGTCTTCGGGCAGCATATCCCCCTCACTTCTCCTGTATTATACTCTGGTGCCCGGGGGTCTCAGTTGCCGCCTTTGCGCGGGATCTCAGGTACAGCTCGCTTCCACTCGGCCAGGCCCGCCTTCAGTTCGCGCCACCCGGATCTGGGCGTTAATCAGGGTGTTCCTCTTGACGTCGAAGTCCGTGTTGACGCCGGCGAGCGGCCCTCTTGTCCATCCACCGGGCCATGGCGTCTTGGATCGCCTTCAAACGACCGATGTCTTCCCGCGCCCGGACCTCCCTCTGCCGTTGTAGCTCGGCGGTAGCCCTCAGGTTATCCTCGATCTGTCGGAACCGTGCCTGCACGTCTTCGGGCAGCATCTTGCCCGCATTATACCCCGTAAAACCGGTCCCGCCCCTCCACCAAAGCCCGCATCTTCCCGTCGGCCACGGTGCGCGGCAGCATCCAGAACCCGCAGTCCGGATGGATCCACCGGACCCGTCCCTCCCCCAACACCCGCGCCGCATTCTCGATCCTCCCGGCGATCACGCCGGCCGGCTCGATGACGTTGTCCTTGATATCCACCACCCCCATCCCCAGCCCGATCTTCGGATCCAGATCCCGAAACACCGGCAGCTCCTCGTACCCCCGCCGCGCAAACTCCAGCACTAAGTGGTTCACACGCAACGAGTTCAGGAACGGCAGCAAGTCCCGCCAGAACCCCTTCTGGATCGTCTGACCCCCGTAATTGCCAAAGCACACGTGCACGGCCCGTTCCCCCCCGATTCCGTCCAGCACGTGGTTGATCGCCTCCGCCGCCCACTCGCGATCCTCCGGATGCCCGCTGATGTTCGCCTCGTCGAGCTGCACCACCGCCGCCGGGATCCGCTCCAGTTGTCTGCGAAGCACCCGCGCGATGGCCATGGCCACCTGCGGCGTACTCCCGTAGTGCCGGTCGGTCAAGGTCCGGGCCAGCATGTGCGGTCCCGTACAGGTGAACTTCAGCGGCGAGGCGGTCAGACCGGCCGTGAACTCGTAGTCCGCCGGCAGGTTCAGCACCCCTTCCCCCACCTCTCCGGTCACAATCCCCGCCGGAGCCTTCCGAAAGCTCATCCCCTCGTCGG
>JBGOUV010000470.1:0-4665 GCA_041477815.1 Terriglobia bacterium
AGTTTCTGGCGGTACGGAATGAAGAGCCAAAACGTTATGTGTGGCGCGCGAAGGGGGAGGATATCCTACGAAAGATTGAGCGGGCCAAAGCGGTGCTAGCTCGGATTATTGATGGTTAATTCAATTACAGGACACTAGCGGGAGCTTCGAGTCCAGCTCCCCTATCATCCATCCAATCTCTGCGTACAACTCCTCCCGGTCCGTGACGATGCCGGGTGGTTGTTTCAACTCCTTCATCGGGCACCACTTGCCTGGGCCGTCTGACCAATAGACATAGTCGCGGCCTTTCTTGATGTGTTGCTGGCCAGACGCATGGTAGGAAGTGTGCGCCTTCTTCGTACCATCAGGCGCGAAGTAATTGACGTACACGTCCTTGCCCCTTATGCAAACTTCGAGGGCGCACCTCTCCTGCCCGCCGTGACGGATTGCGACCAAGCAAGTTTTCTCCATTTGACTTTCCCGCGCCTCCATCTTAGCGTCGTAGCATGAGCGGCCCGGAGGCAGCCGTTGAAGAAAGACGCGATACCCGCACGCCACACGGCCCCGGCCCCTTGCCCGACGACCTCACCCGCGCGCTCCACAGGCCGCCCGGGCCGTCCGCAAACACAGCAGCCTTTGCCTTTTGTCGGGTTCCCTAAAAAAGGACGCCCAACCCGCGGTTTCGAACCTCCCACGCAAAGGCCGGACGAAGGCGTTCGCAAAACATGTGTTTTTGGAACGGCCGGTTGGCGACGGCTATCTGGCGTGTTTCTGCGGGCGGGGGGCCTAGCGGGGCAGAGGGTTTTCGGAACAGGCCCGGATTACCGTTGACATGGACAGATCAAGCACTTGGGCGATTTTCCGCCAGCTTGCGCCCTGGGGAGCGCAGGCGTACCGCCTCGTCGCGTCTGAAGGCCCGCCTGGGGCGTCCCAGCGCCTTTCCTTGGGCCTTGGCGGTCCGTAGGCCGGCCCGGGCGCGCTCCCGGATCATCTCTCTTTCCAGCTCCGAAAATGCCGCGAGGATATGCAGTAGGAACCGCGACATGGGGTTCGTCTCGTCCGTGTCCAGGTTCTGGGTGACCGCCAGGAACCGGACTCCGAGCGAGACCAGCTCCTGGATGGATCGGATGCTGTCGGCGACGCTACGGCCCCAGCGGTCCAGCTTCCAAACCAGGACGGCGTCGAAGCGCCGGGCGCGCGCATCCTGCAGGAGCCGGTCGAGTTCGGGGCGGCTGGCCCTGGCTCCACTCCAGCCCGTATCTACATATTCAGCAAGGACTTACCAGCCACGGCTGGCGGTGTAGTCGCGCAACTCCCGGAGCTGCATCTCGCAGCTCTGGTCCGTGGTACTGACGCGGGCGTAAAGGGCAATTCGCATGGCCCTGACATGAGCGACTCAGTCCTGCCACAAAGTCAAGTCCTTATGATTCAAACATTTTCAGAACATTCTGCTTGTGGGAGTCACGATGAATGGGCTGGAAAGACCCGTTTGAAAAACTTTGAAAAACCGTTGAAAAAACTTGAAATCGACACCAAGAACAACGCCTGGGGCCTTGATTCTCACCAAGTTAGCATGGATCGGGCGACATTCCCAAAACGAGCAGGAGCTCCGCAAAATCACCGCCGACTGGCCCGTATCCCAGGGAACAAGGTGGCCGGACTGCGGATCTGCAATATTGCACACGAGGCGACTGCCGGCCCGCGACCGGCGGCGCCACCCCCCGGTGAAGAAGGTTCGCCGACCACCCAAACGGCGGTGGCCAGGATCTGGCAGGTAGCCCGGTGCCTGGAGCCGTCAGCCGAGCCCAGACGGACCTGGAGTTGGGTGTCCGGCGAGAGACCGCTTCCTACGCCACGGGGCGGCGCCCCTGACGCGCCGAAGGCCAAGAGGTCGAGGAAGAAGGCCACCCCTGCCAGGAGGGCCCCCGGCGGGCCGGCCCGTTAGTCGCCGGTCAGATTTGACTTGCTTTTACGGCGACCGGTTGGACCTATCGCTTGATGGCAGCGGTCCAGTTCAGAACCACGGCGGCGGGCTGGGGCGCAGCCGCTTCGCCCAGCAGCGTGGGAAGGAGAAAGCGCTGGCCGTCGCCGGTCACGGTGAAGGACGGAAAGCCTGCGCTCGGGATTCGCGTGTCGAACAGAGCCTTGGGGACGCCGGCATGAAACGTCGCATCAGCCTTCACCTCGACCGCCATGATCTTCTTGTCGGCCGAGAGATAGAAGATCTCCTTCCCGTCACGGCGCCATTGCGGATGGGAGCCGCCGCCGGTCGAGAGCTGCCATTTGCCGCCGGAGGCCGGGAAGCTCTGGACGTAGACCTCTTCTTTCTTCGACTCATCGGAAACGTAGGCGATCCATTTCCCATCGGGAGAGAAACGGGCCCACAACTCGTTGAACTCTGTCCGCAGAAACGGGGCCGGCTTGCGGTCTCCGGATAGTGGCAGGACCCAGAGGTCCCATTTGGTCTTCGGATCCTGGTCGGCATAAGCGAGGAAGCGGCCGTCGCGCGAGAAATCTCCGGGGACTTCCCAATTTTGCGACTTCAATATCAGTTCGTCCTCGCCGGCCCCGCTGGAGATCTTTTGGTGGAGGTTGAAAGGGCCGGACCGATTGGAAGCGAACGCGATGCGGCTTCCGTCAGCCGACCAGATGGGAAAAACATCGTCCTTGGGGTCGAACGTGAAGCGGGTCGAGATTTCGCGCGCGAGATCGATCCGATAGAGGTCCCAGGCGCCGGCCTGCGGGTCCAACTGGTCTACCGCAACGGTCTTCTCGTCGGGCGAAAGCGAGGGTTGCCAGTGGCTGCCGGGAGATCCGGCGGTACCGAGGCGTTTGCCGTCGCGATTAAACCAGGTCAGTTGATCCTGAGAGCTGGTGGGCGTGGGGTTATAGGCCAGCGCGCCGTTGTCGGAGACCGAGAAATCGCTCCGAGAAAGGCCCGTATCGTAACCGATCTGCTCGGTGACGGGAAACGGGTCGCCTGTGAACTGGAGTTTCCGGGCGTCGAAGGGCTGCGCCATGAGGATGCTGCTACGCGCGAAGAGCAGGTGGCCGGGCACGGAGGCTGTCGCCGGCGGAGCATAGGCGACATTGGACTCGTCCCCCAGCAGCCGCCTCTTCTCTTTCGAATCCAGATCTCCGAGATAGATGCCCCCGTTCTCGCGCTGCGCGCTGCGAACGAAGAATACATAATGCCGGCCATCGGGCAGGAACCAGGGCCAGCGGTGGGATCCCTCCTGGCGGGCCTGGTCCAAGGTCGTGACGGGTTTCGCTTCGCCGCCCGCCGCCTGCACCTGCAGCAGCGGGTTGCCCCCGGCGGGCGTGAAGAGGATCACGCCGTCGCGGTTCCAGGCGCCGCCGCGGCCTTGGCGAGCATCGCAGAGGGTTTGCGGAGGTCCGCCGGAGGCGTCGATCTTCTTGAGCTTGCCCTGGGCGAAGAAGCCGACGAAGCGGCTGTCCGGAGACCAGAAGGGGTACATCGCCTGCTCGGTGCCGGCCAAAGGCTGAGCGCTCAGGGAATCGAGCGGGCGGATCCAGAGCTGCGTCTTTCCCGATTGCGACGCGGCGAAGGCCACGCGCCGGCCATCCGGCGAGAGGGAGATCGACGCGAACGCCGCCTTCTCCGGGGGCAGCAGCGAGAGCTTGACGGCGCGGACCTCGGGCTCCGGACGGTGGAAATAAGCGAAGGTCAGCAGGAGGGCCGCGACAGTTGCGATGGCGGCGAGCCCCATCCAAAGAACGGGACGACGAGCAGAGGGGGCGACGGGCACGCGCGGAGACGAGACTTGCGACGGGCCCTGCGTCGCCAGAGCGGACTCCTGACCGGATCCGCCGGCGATCCACTTCAATTCGCTGGCCAGATCGAGCGCCGTTTGCCAGCGCTCGTCGGGATCTTTGGCCAGGCAGCGCTGGACCACGCGATCGAGCGCGGGAGGCGAGGCCGACTGGATGGTCGAGACGGGCGGTGGCTCCGCGGAAAGAATCGATGTGATCAGGCTGGCGTGGCTCGAGCCGCTAAAGGCCTTGCGACCGGTGGCCATCTCGTAGACCACGGCGCCGAACGAGAAGATGTCGGCGCGGCCGTCGGACTCCTTGCCTTCGAGTTGCTCCGGCGCCATGTACTGGAAGGTGCCGAGGATGGTTCCTTTCTGGGTAAGTCCAGCCTGCACGGTGGGAAGAGCCGATTCGCCGATGATGACCGAAGACGACTCGGGGCCGCGGAGCTTGGCGAGGCCGAAGTCGAGCAGCTTAGCCCCAGCCTTGGTCAGCATGATGTTGCCGGGCTTGAGATCCCGATGGGTAATGCCCGCGCGATGCGCCTTGTCGAGGGCCGACGCGACTTCGAGCGCCGCCTTCAGCGCCTGGTCGAGCGGGAGCGCCCCCTTTGTCAGACGGTCCTGCAGCGTCTGGCCCGCCACGTACTCCATCACCAAGTACTCGGTGCCGTCTTGGTGACCTACGTCGTGGAGCGTGCAGATGTTTGGATGAGTGAGCGCTGCGATGGCTTTGGCTTCCCGGTCAAACCGTTCGCGAAACTGCGGATCTCTGGCGAGCTGGGCGGGGAGCACTTTGATCGCGACCGTGCGTTCGAGGCGCGTGTCCTTCGCTTTGTAGACCTCTCCCATGCCGCCCGCGCCGAGGAGCGTCAGGATTTCGTACGGGCCGAGCCGCGTGCCGGAGGACAGC
>JBGOUV010000094.1:0-18319 GCA_041477815.1 Terriglobia bacterium
GGCTGCTTTGTCCGGCGTGTCGGCTTCGAGCACCAGCACCACGGTGTGCTCGGGCTCATAGACGAAGTCCGCTACGAGGCGGACTCCGTATTTGGCCGCGTTGGCTGCCGTCATGTGGCCCGATAGTTGGCGAACCATTTCCGGGTTCTTGGTCGGACAAGTTTCGGCGGTATGGGTGTGCTGTATGAGATAGAGTGGCATGGGAGGATTATATCCCGGCGAACCCGCGAAAAGCCTGGAGCGTTCGCGCGGGCACGCCCTCCTGGCCCAGATCGTGACCGGCGCCTTCGATGGGCAACAGGTACACGGGGGCCGCCACCAGGGCGAGGGCCCGCTCCATCTCCTCGATGGAGCCAAACGGGTCGCGGGCGCCGTGGACGAACAGGGCCGGCGTGCGCAGGTCGGGAAAGTGGGCGGTGCGGAGATGGGCCGGGCGGCGGGGCGGATGCAGGGGATAGGAGAGCAACAACAAAGCGTCGGCCACGGCGGGATCGGTGGCGGCCAGCAGGCTCCCTTGCCGGCCACCGTAGGAATGGCCTCCCAGGAAGACCCGTCCGGAGACCCGCTGCCGGGTTACCGCCACCGCGCGCCGCAGCCCCTGCTGGTCGCGGGCGGCGAAAGCGGGGAACGGGGGCCCGTGGGGGCGCGCCTGCCGGAAAGGGAGATCGATCCGGAGCACCGCCAGGCCGGCCGCGGCGAAGGTCTCCGCCACGGTCACCAGCAGCGGCGCCCGGCAGTTGGATCCGGCGCCGTGGGCCAGCACCAGCCCGTGGGTCCCGCCGCCCTCCGGCTGGTGCCAAAATCCCCGCACCGCCGGCTCTTCCTGTTCGTCCGCGAAGGGCGCTACAATCATCGTGTCTGCACTGATGCCGGCCCGGATACCCAGCAACGAAGCGGCGAGACTCCAGGCGCTGTACGACTTCCAGGTCCTCGATACGGGTCCGGAGCCGCCGTTTGATGATCTCACGTTTCTGGCCGCCCACATCTGCCAGGCGCCTATCGCCTTGATCAGCCTGGTCGACCAGAACCGCCAGTGGTTCAAGTCCCGCATCGGCGTGAGCCTGCCCGAAACGCCGCGCGACGTTTCGCTCTGCGCCCACGCCATCCTGTCCAAGGACCTGTTCATCGTCGGCGACACTCTGGCCGACGAGCGGTTCAAAAACAGCCCGCTGGTCACCGCCGATCCCAAGGTTCGCTTCTACGCTGGGGCGCCCCTGGTGACCGCCGACGGGCAGGCCGTGGGGAGCCTCTGCGTCATGGACCGGATCCCCCGGGTGTTGAGCCCGGAGCAGAAGCAGGCGCTGCGGGCGCTGAGCCAGTTGGTGGTCCGGCAACTGGAACTGCGCCGCGATCTGGACGTTCGCCGGCGCTCCGAGCAGCGGCTGGCCGCGCAATACGCCACCACGCGCGTGCTGGCCGAATCGGCCACCCTGGCCGAAGCCACGCCCCGGGTCTTGCAGGTCATCTGCGAAAGCCTGGACTGGGAACACGGCGCCATCTGGTCCGTCGACGGACAGGCCAACACCCTGCGCTGCGTGGAGACCTGGCAGTCCCCGCGCGTGCGCTTTCCCGAGTTCGAGAAGGTCAGCCGCAAGACCCGGTTTTCCCGGGGCGTCGGACTGCCCGGACGGGTGTGGGCGAGCGGCCAGCCGACCTGGATTGAGGACGTCGCCCGGGACGCTAACTTTCCCCGCGCTCCCATCGCCGCTAAGGAAGGCCTGCGGGGCGCCTTCGGGTTCCCCATTGTGTCGGGAAGCCGGATCCTGGGGGTGTTGGAGTTCTTCAGCCGGGAGATCCGCCAGCCGGATGAAGAGCTGCTGCGGATGATGGCCACTATCGGCAGCCAGATCGGCCAGTTCCTCGAGCGGCGCAAGGCCGAAGAAGAACTCGATCGTTTTTTCACCCTGTCGCTGGACATGCTCTGCATCGCCGGCTTTGACGGCTACTTCAAGCGTATCAACCCCGCCTGGGAGACGACCTTCGGCTGGACTTCCGGTGAGCTGATGGAGCGCCCCTACCTGGACTTCGTCCATCCCGAAGACCAGCCCTCCACCCAGGCCGCCGCGGCCACGGCCATCGCCGGGGCCAACATCATCTCTTTCGAGAACCGCTACCGGTGCCGCGACGGCCGCTACAAATGGCTGCTCTGGAAGGCCGTGCCGCTGCGCGACCAGCAGATCTCCTACTGCGCCGCCCGCGACATCACCGAGCGCAAGCAAAATGACCTGGCCCAGCAGGAGAACGCGGCCCGCCTGGCCCAACTGGTCAAAGAGCTGGAAGCAGCCAAGCACCGCGCGGAGGACGCCACGCGGGCCAAGAGCGAATTCCTGGCCAACGTCAGCCACGAGATCCGCACCCCCATGAACGCCATCCTGGGTATGACTGAGCTGGCCCTGGGCACGCGGCTCACCACCCGGCAGAGCGAATACCTGCAAGCGGTGAAGGACTCCGCCGACGCCCTGCTGGTGCTGGTGAACGACATTCTGGACTTCTCCAAGATCGAGGCGCGCAAACTGGACCTCGACCGGGTGGAGTTCCGCTTCCGCGACACCCTGGAAGAGGCCATCAAGGTACTGGCCCTGCGGGCCCACGAGAAGGGTCTGGAGCTGGCCTGTCAGATCCGGCCGGACGTGCCCGACCTGCTGGTGGGGGATCCGGGGAGGCTGCGCCAGGTGGTGTTCAACCTGGTCGGCAACGCCATCAAGTTCACCCATCAGGGAGAGGTGGTGGTGCGGGCCGAGCGCGATTCGCTGCTGCCCGACGGGGTGGCCGTCCATTGCAGCGTGGCCGACACCGGGATCGGCGTGCCACCCGAGAAGCAGCGGATGATCTTTGAGGCCTTCGCGCAGGCCGACAGCTCGATGTCCCGCCGCTACGGCGGCACCGGTCTGGGCCTGGCCATCTCCTCGGAGTTGGTCGAGCTGATGGGTGGCCGGATGTGGCTGGAGAGCGAGCCCGGCCGGGGCAGCGTTTTTCATTTCACCGCGCGCTTCGGCTTGCCCGCCGCCGGCGCGCTGGTCAGCCGGGTCATCCGGCTGAAGAGTCTGCGGAACCTGCCGGTGCTGGTGGTGGACGACAACGCCACCAACCGGCGCATCCTGGAAGAGACGCTGCGGGTGTGGGGCCTGAAGCCGGCGATGGCTGATGGCGGCGCGGCCGCCCTCGCCGCACTCGAAAAGGCCCAGAAAACGAAGCGCCCCTTCGCCCTCGCCCTGATTGATTCCCAGATGCCGGAGATGGACGGCGCCACCCTGGCCCGTAAGATCCACCAGGACCCCCAGTGGCGGGGTCTCCGCCTGGTGATGCTGACGTCCTCCGGGTTCCACGGCGAGGCGGCCGGAAAGCGGCTGCCGGGCGTGGTGGCGCAGTTGACCAAGCCGGTGAAGCAGTCGGACTTGTTCGACGTGATCGTGCGCGTGCTCGACCAGCCGGCCGCCGAGGCGGCCCAGGCGGCCGCGTCGCCTAAGAAGCGGTCGCCTCCCCAGCGTCGTCTGCGGGTTCTGCTGGCCGAGGACAACGCGGTGAATCGGGAGCTGGCTCTGGAGATCCTGCGCGAGCGGGGACACCGGATCACCATCGCTGCCAACGGCCGGGAGGCGCTCGAGCGGGCCCGAAAGTCGCTCTTCGACGTGGTGCTGATGGACGTCCAAATGCCCGAAATGGACGGCTTGGCCGCCACCCGGGCCATCCGGGAGCACGAACGGCGCACCGGGACACATGTCCCTATAGTCGCTATGACCGCCCACGCCCTGAAGGGCGACCGCGAGCGCTGCCTGGAGGCGGGCATGGACAGTTACGTGTCCAAGCCGATCCGGCCCCGCGACCTGCTGGAGGCGGTCGAGTCGGCGGTGACGGCCGGCGCTCCGGTGAACCGCGAGGCGCTGCTGGCCCGCGTCAGCGGCAATACGAAACTGCTGCGCCAGCTTACCCGGCTGTTTTTGGCCGATAGTCCCAAGATGCTGGCGGCGATTTGCAAGGCCGTCCAGCGGCGCGATGGCCCGGGCCTGGAGCGGGCCGCCCATACGCTGAAAGGATCGGTCGCCAACTTCGACGCCCGCCGCGCTGTGGAGGCCGCGCAACGCCTGGAGACCATGGGCCGGCGCGGCGGGCTGGCGGAAGCGGAATCCGCCTGTCGCACTCTGACCAATGAAATCGCGCTCGTTGCAGAGGCTCTCGCCGGCTGGGCGAAGCCGGGCGCCGGGAGCAAGCCATGATCAAGCGGAAACGGATCCTGGTCGTGGAGGACGACCGCACCACCCGCCACATCCTCCGTACCGTTCTGCACGAGGGCGGCTACAACGTCCTGGTCGCCAAAGACGGCGTGGAAGGGCTGCGCAAGATCCGCGAGGCCCCCTTCGACCTGGTCCTTACGGATATCTGGATGCCGCGCATGAACGGCCTGGAGCTGCTGGCCCAGCTTCGCACCGAGCCCAACCAGCCAAGGGTAGTGGTGATGACCTCCGACAGCACGCCCTTGACGCTCCTGCGGGCCATCCGCGAGCAGGCCTATCATTACCTCACCAAGCCGGTCGAGCCCCAGGCCCTGCTCGCGCTGGTGGAAGACGCGCTGGCCGCCTCCCCCGCCGTGCCGCCCATCGAGGTGATTTCGGCCTGCCCCGACTGGGTGGAGTTGCTGGTTCCCTGCGACATGAACGCCGCCGAGCGGATCCAGAGCTTCATGGAGCGGCTCGACACCGATTTGCCGGACGAAGCGCGCGAGCGCGTGGGCCGCGTGTTCCACGAAATGCTCCTCAACGCCGTCGAGTGGGGCGGACAGCTCGATCCCAACCGCAAAGTGCGCATCTCCTGCCTGCGCGCCCGCCGCATGGTGCTCTACCGGATCGCCGACCCCGGCCCCGGCTTCAAGTTCGACGAGCTGGCGCACGCCGCGGTCAGCTATGAGCCCGACCAACTGCTCGAACACGTGCAGGTGCGGCAGGACAAGGGGCTGCGTCCGGGCGGCTTCGGCATCCTGATGGCCCGCGCCCTGGTCGACGAACTGATTTATAACGAGGCGCACAACGAGGTGGTCTTCGTAAAATATTTGGATTGATGCCCGCCCAGGTGCTCTATCTGACCACCATCGGACGCCGGTCCGGACTGCCGCGCGAGATCGAGATCTGGTTCGTCGAGGCGGAGGGCAAACTGTATCTGCTGGCGGAGAAGTTCCACGAGGCGAATTGGGTGCAGAACATCGAACGAAATTCCCGCGTGAAGGTGCGGCTGAACGGCCAGGAGAGGGAAGCCACGGCGCGGGTGCTCGATCCCCAGCGCGACCGGGCCACCTGGGAAACAGCCCAGGAACTGGGGCGGAAGAAGTACGGGTGGGGCGAAGGCCTGCCCGTGGAGATCGCCCCGGAGAGCGGCCGGTGAGACACCTCCGTCTGCCCGTCCTGATTGCGGCCCTGTTCCTTTCCGGCGTCTGGTTCGGCGGCAAGCGCGAGCGAGCCACGGCGCCGCCGCCGCCCCAGCCGCGCCCGCCGAGCCGCCAGGAGATCATCGACGGCTTCCATAAGATTTACTACGATGCATCTACTTATACCTGGTCGGCCACCCGCTGGCTCGGCGCGCCGGTCCTCAAGAATCCGCTGGACCTGTGGGTGATGCAGGAGATCGTCTACGAGACCCGGCCCGACGTCATCCTGGAGGCCGGCACCTACCTGGGCGGCGCCGCCGTGTTCTTCGGCAACCTGTTCGACCTGCTGGGCCGCGGCCGGGTGGTCACCATCGATATCAAGGACTATCCCGAGCGGGTGAAGCATCCCCGGGTCCACTTTCTGCTGGGCTCCTCGACCGATCCCGAGATCGTGAAGAAGGTCCGGAGCTTGATCCGGCCGCGGGACAAAGTCATGGTCACGCTGGACTCGGACCACAGCAAGGGCCACGTGGCCGCGGAGCTGAAGATCTACAGCGAGCTGGTGACTAAGGACCAATACCTGATTGTGGAGGACACCAACGTCAACGGCCACCCCGTCCAGCCGGCCTTCGGACCGGGTCCGATGGAGGCGGTGGAGGAGTTTCTCCGCGAGCATCCGGAGTTTGTCTCCGACCACATGCGGGAGAAGCACATCCTCACCCACAACCCGCGAGGGTGGCTGCGGAAGACGAGGTAGCGGGAATGACAAGGAGTGCAGCATGAGAGCACGATGGTTGTTTGGCCTGATCGCAGTGGCGGGTGGGGCCTCCGATTGGCCCCAGTGGCGCGGGCCTCTGCGCAATGGGACCTCGCCGGAGACCGGGCTGCTCCGGGAGTGGCCCCGGCAGGGCCCCCAGCTCGTCTGGCAGCTACCGGACATCGGTGACGGCTACGCCACGCCGGCGGTGGCCGGGAACCGGATCTATCTGCTGGGCAATCGGGGCCTGGACAACGAGTACGTACAGGCGCTGGCGATTGAGGATGGCAAGTCGGTGTGGCAGACGCGGCTCGGAAAGGTAGGGAATCCTGATATGCAGCCCTCCTACCCCAAGGCCCGGTCCACGCCGGCGGTCGACGGCGAGCGCCTGTATGCCCTCAGCTCCGACGGCGACTTGGCCTGCCTGGAGACGGCCACCGGTAAAGTCGTGTGGCGGAAGAGCCTCCGCGGCGATTTCGCCGGCCTGCCCGGCAAGTGGGCCTATGCCGAGTCCCCCCTGATCGACGGCGACGTGCTGGTGGTCACCCCCGGGGGTACGGAGGCCACGCTGGTGGCGCTGCACAAGAGGACCGGCGCCGTAATCTGGAAATCGGCGGTGCCGGGCGGTGACGCCGCGGCCTACGCTTCGGCTGTTGTCACCGAGGCCGCCGGACGCAAGCAGTACGTCCAGTTCCTGGACCAGGGGGTGGTCGGCGTGGACGCGAAAACCGGCCAGTTCCTGTGGCGGTACGACCAGACCAGCAAAGGCCCGGCCAACATCGCCTCGCCGGTGGCGCACGAGGGTTATGTATATAGCACCAATAGCCGGCGCTTCGGGGCCGCCCTAGTCCAGTTGCACCCCGCCAAGGGGGGAGTCACGGCCGAGCAGGTTTACTTCGAGCGGGACCTGCCCAACACTCTGGGAGGGCAGGTCCTGCTCAGCGGGTATATCTACGGCACGAACCAGCAAGGTCCGGTCTCCGCCGAGTTCGTCACCGGCAAGGTGCGGTGGCAGAATGAAGGCATCGGCCCCGGCGCCGTCCTGTACGCCGACGGCCGGCTGTACTTCCACGGCGAGAACGGCGATGTTCTGCTGGTTGAAGCGACGCCGGAAGCATACCGGGAAAAGGGCCGCTTCACCCTGCCGGCGCAGCCCAAGCATGTCAGCGGCGGCGGCTCCCGCGATGAGCGCACCTGGGCCTACCCGGTGGTCGCCAACGGCCGGCTCTACATTCGCGACCTCGGCTCCCTCTGGTGCTACGACATCCGGGACCCTAAAGCTGTTCGATAATGGGAAGCAAATGCCCGCCCGGGTAAAGCAGAACATGACACTCGCCATTGACCGACAGTTGCTGCGGCAGGTCCGTGCACTGGCGGCGCACCGAGGCAGCAGCATTAGTTAGTGCCATGTTGGCCGGGCAGCTCCGGCAAATCATGGAGCGGGAAACCGCCTACCGGCAGGCCCAAACGAAAGCCCTCGCGTACCTGGATGCTCCCTTCCGTCTTGGTGGAGCCCGCATGACAAGTCGCGACGCGCTACATGACCGCCGAGGTCTTCGTTGATTCGAACGTCCTGATCTATGCCCCCGACCTGGAGACCGGAACCAGACAGCAGCGCGCGGCGGAATTCCTAAGAAGGCTCTGGGAAAGTCGTACCGGGCGGCTAGCTAGGCGCCCAGATCGAGGCCCCGCTGAGTAAGAGCGCCGCGCGTGAAATTATACGCAGCTATCCAGCTTGGGTCCACGTTCCCATCACTCCCGACACGGTCGTGCGGGCCTCAGAAATCAGCGAGATCTGGCAACTCTCATTCTGGGACGGTATGATTCCGCCTCTGCCGAACAGCACGGCGCTTCCGAATTGGTTACCGAGGACCTCAACCACGGACAGATCATAGCCGGTGTCAAGATCCTCCATCCGTTCCTCACCGGTTAGTGGAGTCGCGAACTACCAGCTTCGGGGCCAGCAGGATCGTGCGGGGACGGCGCGGCCTCTTGGACTCCACCAGGTCGAGCAGGAGTTCGGCGGCGTGCTCGCCGATCTGGGAGGAGTTTTGATCGACCGTGGAAAGGGGAACGCGGAGAAGGTCTGAGTAATGGACATTGCCGGCGCCGACCACGGCGAGGTCTTCGGGGACCCGCAGGCCGGCTTCCAGGGCGGCCTTCATGGCTCCGGCGGCGACGGGGTCGTTGTAGCAGAACACGCCGTCGGGTGGGGGATCGAGGGCGAGCAGGCGGCGCATGGCCTCGTAGCCGGTGGAGAAGCCGGCGTCGCCGGCCAGGACATACCGCGAGGGGACGCGCAGGCCGTGGCGGCTGAGAGCCTGACGATAGCCGGCCAGGCGCCCCAGGCCGGTGGAAATTTGGGGGCCGCGCAGGTGGGCGATGCGGCGGCAGCCGCGCTCGATCAGGTGCTCGGTGGCCAGAAAACCGACCTGCACGTCGTCCACGCCGACATAGTTGAGGTCGAGGCCGGAGATGCGGCGGTCGATGAGGACCACGGGGACCTGGTGCTCTTCGATGCGCTGGAACAGGTTGGACCGGCCGGGCTTTTGGGCGGAGGC
The DNA here is from genome assembly GCA_041477815.1 of Terriglobia bacterium. GTDB lineage: Bacteria > Acidobacteriota > Terriglobia > Bryobacterales > JACQDG01 > JBGOUV01. The sequence continues at coordinate 8,675 of JBGOUV010000094.1, forward strand.
CAGGAGAAGGCCGTCGATCTGGCGGGCCAGCAGGAGGTTCACCTCCTGGGCTTCGAGTTGGGCGTCCTCTTCCGAGTTGGAGATGACGACATTGTAGCCGCGCGGGCGGATCTTGCGCCCCACGCCCTTGGCCACTTCGGCAAAGAAAGAATGCATGAGGTCGGGGACGACCAGGCCGATGATGTAGGTGCGGCGGGTGACCAGGCTGCGGGCCACCCAGTTGGGCTCGTAGCCAAGCTCCTTGACGCGTCGGAGCACACGCTCGCGGGTGGCCGGGCCGATGTCGCTGTGGTGGCGGAGAACTTTGGAAACGGTTACGACCGAGACGTTGAGGTCCCGGGCGATATCCTTCATGCGAACGGGCATACCGAACCCCTAACTATACTGGATTCGCCGCCCGCTGGAGACGCGAGAATATCCGCGCGGGAGGCGGCCAGAGGCATTTGGTAGTTCTGTTTCTTTCTGCTTCTACTGCCTTACTGACGCGGTCCCGCCGCCTGCTGCGCGGACAGGTCCAGTACCGCCTGGATCGTGGCGCCTCCCGCCACATCGATCCGTTGGTCGCCGGCCATCTGCTCGATCAGATCCACCATAGGCAACAAGAGTTGCCCGCCCTGCGACAGAAACTCGGCCAGCTTCGTTCGTTGGCCTTTCCTTGCTTGTCGATCGTGTGATACCTTCGTTTCACGGCGGTTCTTCCTTTCCAGGTTTGGCGACCCGATTCTTGTTAAAGAATCAGGTTGAACCGCCGCTCAACTTTCCACTACGATCGGGCCACCCCCGGGCGCCGCGGCGGACCTCGAGAAACTGGCCCGGAGATTAAGGCTCGGACGAAGAGGTACTGATCCCCGATCCTTCCTTCACGGTGACGATACGGTCCACGCCGAGATCCCGGATTCGCTCCACCGAGCCGCCGGGCCAGCGGATTTCGAGCAGATCCACGCGACGGGCGGCGCCCAGCCCGAAGTGCAGGCGGAAATCATTCTGCGATAAGAAACTGCCGCCGCTGCGCACTTCGTCGATCTGCCGCAGCGGGCCGGTAACGCAAGTCACCCGCGCGCCAATGGCGCTGCGATTGGACTTCACGCCCTCCAATCGGACCAGTATCCAGTGATTCTGGCTCGGGGCCTGCGAGCGCAGCAGGGAGGGCGCGGCGTTCATGTTGTTGATCACGACGTCGAGTCTGCCGTCGTTATCGAAGTCGCCGAAAGCGGCCCCTCGGGCGGCCGCGGGAGCGGTGATGGCGGGGCCCGCCTTCACGGACACGTCTTCGAAGCGCTCGCCACGGACGTTGCGGTACAGCACCTTCGGCTGGTAGAAACTCGGTCCGAGTTCCGGGAACACGTGGCCGTTGACGATCAGGATATCGGGCCAGCCGTCATTGTCGAAATCCGCGAACCCGCCTCCCCAGCCCACCCACCGGCGGTTGCGTCCTAACCCCGTTTGCGCGGCGGCGTCGAGGAAGAGCCCGTCGCCCGTGTTGCGATAGAGCGAGACGGACTCGTCGGAGAAGTTCGTTTTGAGGATGTCGAGCCAGCCGTCCCGGTCGAAGTCGCCGGCCGCGACCCCCATGCCGGAGGTTGCTTTGCCGTCGGCATCGTAGGCGCAGCCGGCCAACACGCCCCTTTCTTCGAACGTTCCGTTGCCGTTGTTGTGAAACAGCAAGCTCGCGCCTTTGTCGTTGGCGACGTAGATGTCGGGCCAGCCGTCATTGTCGAAATCGCCGGTGAGGACACCCAGCCCGTAGTAGCCACTGGCCTGGGAAATGCCGGACTTCTCGGAGACGTCGGCAAACTTCCCGCCTCCTTCGTTGTGGAACAGGACGTTGGACTCGCCCTTCAGACCGCGTGGCCCACAGTTCACAGCCAAGCCACGGAAGCGGCAGGTGGGGCCGGAGCCCGGCTCGGGGGCCGTGCGAGGGTCGAAGTCGACATAGTGGGAGATAAACAGGTCCAGCCGCCCGTCCCGATCGTAGTCGAGGAAGGCGCACCCGCTGCCCCAACGCACCCGCGAGGACTGGAGTCCGGCCGCTGCGGTCACATCCGTGAACGTGCCGTCGCCGTTGTTGCGGTAGAGCACGTTGTGTCCCCAGTAGGTGACGAAGAGGTCGGTCGCGCTGTCGTTGTCATAGTCTCCGGCGCAAACGCCCTGGCCCCAGCCGGATCTTTCGAGGCCGGCGCGCCTGGTGACGTCCTCAAAAGCGCCGGAGTGGTTATTGCGGTAGAGGTGATTGGTAGCGGCGACGCGGCCCTCGAAGCGTGATCCGTTTACGAGAAAGATATCCGGCCAGCCGTCGTGGTCGTAGTCGAAGAAGGCCACGCCTCCGCCGGTGGTCTCCAGAATGTAGCGCTTGGTCTTCTCGCCGCCGAAGACGGTCCTGGCGGTGAGGCCGGCAGTGGCGGCGATGTCCACGAAGCTCAGATCTGCCGCGAGGAGCAGGATGACGGCGAACGGGATCACTGCGGCGGCCGGCCCTTCTGCTGTTTCAGGCGCTGGAAGGTCTCGAAAGCCTGTTTCGCCTCGGCGGCGCGGCCCAGCCCGCGATAGGCGAGCATGCGGTGGTAGGCGACGGCTTCGTCCTCCGGAGCCGCCTGGGCGGCCGCTTCGAGGTGCTCCAGAGCCTGGGACCACTGCTTTTTTGCAATGAGAACCTTCGCCAGTCCCACCCGGGCCGGTACGTAGCCGGGCTGCAGCTTGAGCGCCTGCGAGAAGCCCCCCGCGGCTTCATCCAGCCGGCCGGCCCGGAGGTGAATCTCGCCGCTTTCGGCCAGCGAGGGCGCGTCCAGGGGATTGATCTCCAACTCCCGGCGCAAAGCCTCGAGTGCCTTCTGGTCCGCGTCGGCGGCGTCGGTACGCAGGATCATGCGGGCCAGCTTGTAATGAACGCCGGGAACCTGCGGCGCCAGCTGCACGACCGCCCCATACTCCTGCGCTGCCTCACTGAATCGCTCCTGGGCCTCCAGGGCCTCGGCTTGGATAAGTCGCACCTGATAGGAACCCGGCGCCCGGGCCAGCAGGCGCTGGAACGCGCCGTTCCAGGAGCTCATGTACACCTTGGACGCCAGGTACAACACTGCGGCGTCGTCCGGAGCGATCTGGCGGAGCTTCTGTGCCACCACCAAAGCGTTATCCTGGCCGCCGGTGGCCAGGTAGCATTCGATCAACCGCTGCCCCACCACTAACGAGATGGCTTGCTGCTTCTCTTCGTCAAAGCTTTTCGCGAGCAGCGGTATGGCTTCCTGGTAGCGGCCGGCATCCAGGTAGGCGAAGCCGAGCAGGACATTGACTCGCGGCAGGCTCGGTTCGAGGCGCAGGGCGCGCTGGAACGATTCCACGGCTTCGGGCAGCTTGCCGAGGCGTCGGTAGAGCATGCCCAGACGCGCCTGAGCTTCCGCGGCGCCCCGGACGTCGCCCTGCTGAAGCGCCTTCTCGGCCTGGTCCAACTGAGCGCGAAGCTCAGATTCGCTGGATTGGCCCCACAATAGCGCCACGCCTAGCAGCGACGCCAAAACGTACGTACGCATTCTCGTGGGCTTAACATAGCATGAATTCGTCTTGACGCCCCCCCGCAGTGGGTGTAGGCTGGGGCAAGACTGGGAGGCCCCTTATGCGATTCTGGGTCTGTCTGCTGAGCTTGACCGTCGCCGGCTGGGCGCAAACCGGCACCGGCGGCATTCAAGGCACGGTGAAAGATGCATCGAATGCGGCCGTCCCCGGCGCGAAGGTGACCATCAACCACACGCCGACGACGCGTCAATACACCACGACCACCACCGATCTCGGATTCTACCTGTTCCCCGCGGTGCAGATGGGCCCCTACCAGATCACCGTAGAAGCGGCGGGCATGGAGCCGTGGAGGGGCGAGCTGACGCTGCAGGTAGGCCAGATCGCCGAGGTGAGCCCCACGCTGCGAGTCGGCGCCACGGTCACGGAGGTAACCGTCGCCGGCAACGTGACGCCACTGGTCACGACCACCGCCCCCACGCTGTCCACGGTGGTCGAGCGGGCGCGCATCGAGCAGTTGCCGCTCAACGGGCGCTTTATCCAGGACCTGCTCTATATGACCACGCCGGGCTTTGAGTCAGGATCGGTGCCGCGTGTCTTTGGTCTGCGGTACGCCGTGGAGACCTTGCAGGACGGGGCGATCCTGGAAAACCGCCAGTGGCAACAACTCCCCGCCCGGCCGCCGGGACTGGACACGATCGAGGAGTTTCGTGCCGAGACCATCAACTCCTCGGCCAAGATGAACCGCCCCGGCACCGTCATTCTGACCACGCGCGCGGGAACCAACAACCTCCATGGCTCGGTGTTTGAGACCACTCGCAATAGCGGCCTGGGCGTGGCCCGCGCCCGGCAGGATTACTACTTGAAGCCCCCCCACTTGGTGCGGAACGAGTTTGGTGCGTCATTGGGAGGACCGGTCTACCTCCCCAAGCTCTACGACGGCAAGAACCGGACTTTCTTCTTTTTTGCGTACGAGGGCTATCGCGATAGGAGGGCTTCGACGAGGTCGGTGACCATGCCGACCCCGGCCATGCGCCAGGGCGATTTCAGCGGCTTGATCGACGCCCAAGGACGCCGGTATGCCCTTTACGATCCCCTGACCACCGAGGCCAACTGGCGACGGCAGCCCTTCGCCAACAACCAGATTCCGGTCAGCCGCCGCAGCCCGCTGGCCACCTATCTTTACAGCGTCACGCCGCTGCCCACGCAGCCCGACAACCCGCTGGTGGCGGCCAACTGGTTCGGATTGGGCTACGACACCCGGGGCCAGCACACGGAAACCGCGCGAGTGGACCACCGGCTGTCGGACCGCGATCAGCTCTTCTTCCGCTACTCGCACAACCCGGCCTACCGGAGCTACAGCACCTCGCTCGGCGGCGGTCCCACGACCCTGGATGGCAAGGCGAATGCGGCCATCGACGCCGGCGAGAACGACAGTGGCGTGGCCTCCTGGACCCACACCTTCTCCCCCACCTTCTTCAGCGAGACGATCTTCAGCGTCCAGCGCGACCACCGCGAGATCACCCCTATCGTCAACGACGACGTATCAACGCAACTGGGGCTTTCCAATCCGTTCAAGGGACCGGGATTCCCGCGCATGACCAACACCGGGTTCGGGATGGATTACGACTCCAGCGCCAATCTGAATATGGACTTCAGCCGGCTCTACAACCTGGACCAGAACTTTACGAAGATAAAGGGGCGGCACGAGTTGCAATTCGGCGGGCGCTGGCGCTACGAGTCCCTGGACATTCTCGCCGACCAGCAAACGATGACCGGGAGCCTCTTCTTTAACTCGCTGGCTACGTCCCTTTACGATCCCGGATCGGGCACCGCTTACGGCCCCACCCCTTTCACCGGCCACGATTCCGCCAACATGTTCCTGGGGGCGGCGACCTACTACTCGCGGTATTTCCCGTCGTTCTTCTACCTGCGGGCCGGAGAGAAGTCCGCCTACTTCCAGGACAACTTCAAGGTGAACTCCCGCCTGACCCTGAATATGGGCGTGCGCTACGAATACACCAGCCCGGGCCGTGACCGGGACAACACCATCCTCAGCTTCGACCCTAAATCACATGCGATCGTGATGGGACGGTCGCTCGACGACCTGGTGAAGCTGAACCACGCGCATCCCACTATCGCCAGTGCCTACGCGAACCTGGGGGTGAAGTATGAAACCCCGGCGCAGGCCGGCCTGCCGGACAGTCTCATCAATCTGAACAAATGGGACTTCGGGCCGCGGGTGGGATTCGCCTACCGCCTCGGGTCGCTAAACCATCCCACCGTCCTGCGGGGCGGCTACGCCATTTACGCCTTCCCCGAGTCGCTGCGGCTCATCACTTGTGAAACGCGCGCGATTGTTCCCACCACGGCTACGTTCACCAGCAATCCCAACTCCGCCCCGGAGAGCCCCGACGGGCTGCCGAACTTCCTGCTGCGCTCCGTGCCCCAGGTCGTCGCCGGCGCCAATAGCAAGGATGCTCTGGATTTGAGCCGGGTCACCGGGATTACCCGAGGCTCCGGCACGGTCTACTACCTCGACCCCAACCAGCCCACCGCCCGCGCCCACGAGTGGAACCTCACCGTGGAGCGGGAAATCCTGGCCAACACCAGCGTCAAAGTGAGCTACGCCGGGACGCACGGCGTCCGGCTGGCCCAGTATTACTCCTATAATGACGCGGCAAACGCCTATATCTGGTACACTACGACCGGCGAGCCGATGCCCACCGGGGAGTTTGCCAACGTGGCGCGGCGCAATTTCGACAAGCAGGTTTTCGGCACCATCTGGCAGTACCAGAAGACCGGCTGGTCCAACAACTCGAGCATCATCGTCGAAGCCCAGCACCGCTACTCCAAGGGTTATGCGTTTCAGGCGTTCTATACCATGAGCAACGCCCTGCGTGCGGGCGGCGACGGGTGGCGCGACGACATCCTGCCGGAGACCAACCTGTATCTTCCCGGAGCGGTCCCCACCGACCAGCAGGCCCGCAACCGGCTGCTGTTCTACCGCCGGGACAGCGCGATTCCCAAGCACCGCGTGAACTGGAACTGGATCGTCGACCTGCCCTTCGGCCGGGGCAAACCCCTGGGCCGCAATACGCACGGCCTGGTGAACCACTTGGTGGGCGGCTGGCAGATCGCTGGCAACGGGCAACTGATCAGCCGGTATTTCCAGCTTCCGACGTCGATGTGGGGCCCGCTCGGAAAAGTCGAAACCTACGGCAAGGATTACCCCATCCAGGACTGCCGCAGCGGCGTTTGCTATGATGGGTATCTATACTATAATGGCTACATTCCGGCCAACCGGATCAACAGCGTCGACCGCAACGGCAGGCCGAACGGCGTGATGGGAGTCCCCGACAACTACCGGCCCTTCCAGACGCCGCTCATCCCAACGCCCAAGGACGGCGGGAGCTCGGCCGATCCAAACTTCCCGTTCTACGAGAGCAATACGGTCTTCGTGCCGCTGAAGAACGGCACGCAGCAGCGCGTGGACTTGAACCTCAACCTGCACCCGCTGCAGCAGCAGTTCCTGCTCGGCCCCATGCTCTGGTCGATGAACGCCTCGGCGTTCAAGTCGGTTCACCTCAAAGAGGGAATGTTCCTCCGCTTCAATATCGACTTTTTCAACGCGTTCAACATGCCGGGCACGAACCTGCCGAACACGACCACCGGGATCATCCTCAACCAGACGTCGGCCAACTCGCCTCGCGTTCTGCAATTGACCGGTCGGTTGAGCTGGTAAGAAGAAGACCTGGTGAGGCGCAAGTCTGCCACCGTGGGCGCTGCTGAGACCATGAGGAGTGCCATGCCCATGATAGCGTTAGCGAAGCGCCCTAGCCTGCGCCCGGCGGCAGCGCCGGTTGACAAGACAAGGCGGCGAGACCGAAAGGCCGCCGGCTTTGACCTTCAAGACGTTCAACATGACCGTCTGGAGCTCTGACATCCTATGTCTGGAAGTTTGCTGACTCTCGTCACGCTCCTGGCGGCTGGACCCTTGCGCGCGGACACCAACCGCCTCCTGGACGTGGTCCAAAAGGCTGCCGACTACTACCGCCGGGGCCGCCATGGAGAAGCCCAAAAGGCGGCAGCCGAAGCTCTTTCGCTTCTGGAAAACAGCCGCAGTTCCCCGGATTTCGACGCGGCCGCCAGTCTGAACAACCTGGGGTCGCTGGTCTACGCTCAGGGCGAACGGGACCGCGCGGAGCAGTTGTTCGAGCGGTCCCGAGAGGCCTACCTGGCGCTCGCAGGGCCGGACGACACCAGGCTCGCCAGTGTCCTATACAACCTGGCGGGAGTGTCGGTGGAACAAGGCAGGTACGCCCGCGCGGAGGCGCTCTATCGGAGCTCGCTCGAGATCCGCGAAAAGAGTTTCGGAGCCGCCCATCCGCTCGTGGCCGAGGTGTGGAACAACCTGGGGTTCCTCTCCCTGCAGCAAGGAAGATACAAGGAGGCCGAAAACTGGCTGGGGAAGGCCCTGGGGGTGTGGGAGAAGACCGCCGGCTCCGATGCTCATACGGCGGTGGCGCTGAATAACCTGGCCTTGCTGCACAGGTTGCGGGGTGACTTCGATCGGGCGGAGTCCCTTTACAAGCGAGCCGTGGCCGTGGAAGAGAAGGCTTTCGGAGTCGAGCATCCCGAAGTGGCGACGACGCTGCTGAGCCTGGCGGCTCTGTACGGGGCGCGGCGGAGAAACTCGCAGGCCACGGAAACCTACCAGCAGGCGCTGACGCTGCTCGAAAAAACGGTCGGCGCCCAAGATCCACTGGCCGTTGAGACCCGCGAGCAACTGCGCGGGTTAACCGGCAGCGACGCGACGCTCGACGCGACGCTCGGTGAATATCAGATCCTGCTGGTGCGAACCAAAGAAGAAGCGGAAGCGCTGCGAAACCGGATCGGAGCCGGCGAGGACTTTGCGGCATTGGCGGTGCGGCATTCCATTGACCCCAACGCCTCCAACGGGGGCTATTTCCGGACCAGAATTTCCGAGCTTCGCAAGGAACTTCGAGTCGAGCTGGACCGGCTGGGGGTGGGACAAGTAAGCGCGGTATTCCCACTGGCCGGCAATTGGGCCATCGTTAAGAAGCCATGAGACGCACCGCGATCCTGACACTCGTCGTCGCGGCGCTGGCGACCGCCCAGCAGAAAACTTCGCCGCGGCCCTGGCGCATCAAGGGCCAACTAACGGAAGCCTGCACGTGCAACGTGCCTTGCGCCTGCAATTTCGGAGAACGGCCCTCCCCTTATGAATACTGCTACGCAATGTGGTCGTACTGGGTGCAGGAGGGGAATTGGGAGCAGGTGAAGTTGAACGACCTACGAATCGGCGGGGTCGATGGCCCAGGTGGAATCCTGGGGCTCCTGGACGAGCGCGCCGATCCAGAGCAGCGCGTGGCGATGGAGAACATCTGGCACTCGGTGAGCGGACGCCTGCTCTGCCTGATGCGCCTGTGGCCGTTCAAGGCGAGTGGCGTCGAACCCAAGTCCGAGCGGCCGGCGCGGCAGAGCTCGATCATCCGCACGCGTTATGTGGATCGCCAGTTCCTGGGTTTCGAGTTTGTACCGATTGAGCAGGTGATCACCGAGCGAGGAACGAGACTGACTTTTTCCGGCCGGGGAGGGTTCGAGGCTGCTTACCTTGTCGGTCGCGACGCCACCCGGCCGGTGACGGTCACGAACATCGTGTCGTGGCCCCTCCCTGTCAGTATCAAAGGCAAGACAGTCTTTTTCAAGTACGAGGACAGGTTCAATCAACTGGATTACCGGGGGACGAACGCCAACCAAGGACACTTCGACCTTTCTCACACCCAGCCCGGCGCGCTGCCGATGGCGCCGAAGTGAGGCGGCGGTAACACCTGCGACTCCTGCCAAGCTGGCATCAAAGTCTCCGGCCAACAACTGGCTCAAGTTCAGATCCGAGACAAGTTTCACGGCGATTGGAACTACGAAATCCAGCCTCGGAACCGCAGTTCTTGATTGGTAGTGTTATTCTTAGACGGATGGGAATTCAGGCTTTTCAGTGGGTATGAGCGCCGGGGCGCCGGTTGGAGGAGATCGGTTCCTGTAGAGGGTGGGGCCGCATGGCAGAATAGGGGGCCATGCGAGATCGAGAACTGTACGAACAGATCCTGGGGATCGGGA
>JBGOUV010000603.1:0-2572 GCA_041477815.1 Terriglobia bacterium
CATGGCCGAGCTGGCCAAGCACCGCGACGTCATCCACGGCGTGTTCTCGGGCGCCGCCGGTAAGGGCATGATGTACGAGATGAGCCTCGGCTTTGACGGCACCATGCCCGGCGCGCCCTACTCCGACGTCTACGCCGTGATCTGGAACCTCTACCAGTCCGGGCAGAAAGAGAAAGCCCGCCAGGTTTTCTCCCAACTGCTGCTCCTGATCAATACCGAGCAGCAGGTCCCGGGCACGCGGCGCTACGTCATGAAGAAACGCGGGGTCTTCAAGACGATGGTTTCGCGGCGGGACAAGTCCACGGTCACGCCGGAGGGCGCCCGCGAGATCGACTTCCAGTTTGAGGCGCTGCGGCCTTACCTGAAAGCCTGACCCGGTGCGGATCCTATTCTGGTGCGCCACCCTGGCCGGCCTGGCCCATTTCGCGGCGAGCTCTTGGGGCCGGCTGGCCAGTTCTGCCTACGCCGTCCGGTGCCGCCCGGTCCGCGCCATCCGTCTTATCGAGACCCTCACCGTTCTGCTCTACCTCGCGGTGATCCTGCTTGCCCGGCGGGACTTCCCGTTTTCGCCGCTCCCCGCTGCTCTTGGTCTCGTCCTGGCCGTGGCCGGCGTAGCCCTCTGTGTGTGGGCCAAGGTACACCTGAAAACCAACTTCACCGTGACTTTGGGTATCAAAGAGGACCACGCTCTTATCACCTCCGGCCCCTACGCCCTGGTCCGGCACCCCATCTACACCGGCTTTCTGCTCCAGTTCCTGGGCGGGGCCCTGCTCTACGACAGCGGCGCCACGCTCCTGCTGTTGTTTCTGCCCTTCGTCGCCTGGTTCTACTGGCAGAGCTTCGCCGAGGAGAAGCTCCTGGTCGATCGCTTCGGCGAAGCCTATCGCCGCTACCGGGCAACCACCGGCCGTCTGCTGCCGAGATTACTGAAAGGAGCATCCCATGGGTGAGCTGATCCACACCTCGCACATCCGCATCTACCAGGACAAGCGGCCCGCCCGCCGCGCCTACATCGAGAACTTTCCCGACCCGGTCCACTACGGCGTCCACGGCGGCATCAAGCATTTCTACAAGATGGAACCCGAGCAGGACGTCCCCGCCACCCTCGACCACATGATCGCCGCCGTCGGTGGTTGACTGACCGGCACCCTCGCCGGCGCGCTGGAAGCGCGCGGAATCCCCAGCCAGCCTGACAAGCTTTGGACCGAGGTGGAAGGCGACATCGAGGACATCGACCGCGTCATCCGCATTACGCGCCTGCGGGTCAAGTATCACCTGAAGATTCCGGCCGGCAAACGTCCGGAAGCGGAGCGGGCCATCGAGACGCACGAGCGCAAATGTCCGGCGGCGGTTACGTTGCGAGGGGCTGTGGCCATTGAGTATTCGGCTGAGATTGAAGAAGAGCCGTCACCCTAGGGGAGTTTGTGGGGCGGCCCCCCTGGGCCGCAGCCGGCCCCCTGGCCGGCTTTGTGCATCTACTGGAATTCGGCAGGCCGGCTCCGGGGGGAGCGGTTGCTACAGGGAACGCGGCCGGGCGCCGAAGCAGTAGAGGGACTCTTTGGTGCGAATGTAGATACGGCCATTGGCTATGGCCGGGGTGGCGTAGCAGTGTTCGCCGAGGTCGTTGGTAGCGAGGGTTGCCCACTGCGGGCCGGCCCGCAGGACGCTTACCTTCCCTTCCTCGCTCACCAGATATACCTTGCCGTCTCCGGCCACCGGCGAGGCATAGTACTTATCAATAGCGTCCTTCACCCGATCCTGGCGGAGCACTTCGCCGGTCTCCGGATTCAGGGCCGTGACGATGCCGCCGTCCCGTACCACGTACACCACGCCCTGGTAGAGCAGCACGGAGGGCAAGTAGGGCAGCGACTTCTGATAGGTCCAGCGCACGTTGGTCCCGCCCACGTCGCCCTTGCCTCCCAGACGCACCGCCGCCACGCCCCCCTTTCCGGCAAACGAGCCGAAGGCCTTCTCCCACTCGGCGGCGTCGACGGCTCCATCCTGGTTGCCAAACTCGCGGTCGACCGCAGCGACGATCCGGGCTATGATAGGGTCCGCCTCGTCCAGCGACAGCTTGCCGTCCTTATTCTTGTCCATCTTCAGCATCGGCTCGAAGGGTGGCGGTTGCGTTTCCCCGGGAAGGTCGTGGACATACAGATCCTGCCCGGACACCACCGGCGTCGAAGCCGGCGCGTTGGTCAATCCCCGCACCCACCAGATCTTCTCTCCCGTATCCACGCGATAGCCGGTCAGCTCCAGCGCTCCCGATACGATCACCTGCGACTCCCACACCACCGGCGTCGAGTACCCCCCCAAGAAACCGCTGGTGCGGTCCTTCTTCCACGCCTGCTTCCCGGTGGCCTGGTCGAACGCGGCCAGGTAGGAGTCTTGTATCTGATCAATGAATAGAAGCACCTTGCCGCTGGCCAGGATGGGGGACGTGGCGATCCCCTGCACGCTGTGGAACGGCCCCAACGGCGCCCGCCACCGCTCCTCCCCTTGCGGCCCATAGGAGATCAGGCCCACTTCCGGAAAAAACGCATAGACATTCGTCCCGTCGCTCACCGGGGTC
>JBGOUV010000243.1:0-10582 GCA_041477815.1 Terriglobia bacterium
CAGGCGCGCGGCCGACGGAGTCCCGTTATAGATGAGGGGCAGCTCCACGTTGTGCAGGGCAGTGGCCCGGGCCAGCAGGTTAAAGGTCTGGAAGACGAAACCAATCTCCTTGTTGCGGATGCGGGCCAGCTCGTCGTCGGAGAGATCGCTAACCAGGTGGCCGTTGATGAAGTACTGGCCGGAGCTGGCCGTATCCAGGCAGCCGATCAGATTCATCAGGGTGGACTTGCCCGAGCCCGATGGCCCCATGATGGCCACATATTCGCCCCGCTTGATCTCGATCGAAACCCCCGAGACGGCGTGGATCTTTTCGTGTCCCATCACGTAGGTCTTCCACAGATCGAAGGTACGGATGACGATGCCCTGCTGCCGGAGTTGCTCGCCGGTGTTCTGGGGAGAAGCGACTGCTGCCTGGGTCATGGGTATTACTTTTCCTCTTCCTTCTTGGGCGCCTTGTTGTCGACCTTGACGGTGGTCTCGGGCCGGATGGTCCGCAGCACCTTGTAGGAGCCGGTGATGATCTCCTCACCCTCTTTGAGCCCGTCCAGCACCTCGATATCCGACGCTCCGGTGATGCCGGTGGTTACCTTGCGGAACAGGGCCTTCTTGTTGGCGATCAGGAAGACACCCTGGATTTCCTCTTTTTTCTTGTCCTTGCCGCCCGCCGGGGGCATATCGCTCTTAATGGCGGCCTGGGCCGTTGACGAGGAACTCGCCCCACCCTTCTTCTTCACCTCCAGGTCGGCGGCGGTCCGGATCGTCAGCGCCTGGATCGGTATGCTGAGCGACCGCTCGCGCGTGGCCGTAGTGATCTTGGCCGTGCAGGACAGGCCCGGGCGGATCTCCTCGGGCGGGTTGTCCAGCGCAATGACCACTTTGAAGTCCTTGGCCTCCTGGCTGGAGATCATGCTCTGCGAGGCGGCCAAGCCGCTCGACCGCAGCAGCGCCGTGTTGCCCATCTCCAGTACCTTGCCCTTGAACGTCTTGTTGGGGATGGCGTCGATGGTGATGTCCGCCACTTGCTGCAGCTTGACGTTCACGATATCCGTCTCATCCACCTTGACCTCGGCGGTGATCAGCGACATGTCGGCGATGGTCATGATGAGGCTGGCCGGCGAATTCTGGATGCCGGGCACCACGGTCTCTCCCACCCGCACCGGCAGGTTCGTCACCATGCCGTCGATGGGAGAAACGGAGTAGTGCTTCTGTAGGACGTCGGAAGCGCGGGCCAGGTTGGCCTGGTACTGCTCGATGCGGCGGCGGGCGCTCTCGCGCTGGGCCACGGACTGCTCCTGCTGGGCCTGGATCTGGAGGACCCGAGCCTCCGCCTCGGCCACACTGGCCTGGGAGGAGTCGTACTCCGCCTTCCGCTGGTCGAAGAGCTGCTTGGCGATGAGCTTCTCGTCGTAGAGCTGCTTGGTCCGCGCAAATTCCAGCGCCGCGCGCTCGCGATCGGACTTGGACCGGTCCACGGCGGCCTTCACGGTGCGCAGGTTCTCATCCCAGCTCCGGATCGTAGCCTCCGCGGCGATCAGCTCGGATTGGGCCGTCCGCAGCGCCGCCTGCTGGGCGTACAGGTCGGCCGTCGCCTGCACGGTCTCCAGCTTAGCCAAGGTCTGACCCTGCTTCACCCGGTCGCCTTCCCGCACCAGGATGTCGGTCAGCCGGCCCGGCCCCATGGTGTTGGCGCCGATGTTGACGTAATTACGCGGCTTGATCTCGCCCGAGGCGGTCACCTGGGACACCAGGTCCTGCCGGATCACCTTTCCCGTCTGAACCGTTACGATTCCCTGCTGGCTGTACCTGATGCTCCCGTAGACAATCCCGCCCAACACCGCCACACCGACCACCGCCAGCGCGATCTTCTTGCCCGTACTCATGGGAAGCTTTGCCGGACGACCATTCCGCGTCATAACAGTCCTTTCCTTAAGAAAGGACGGCCCACTAGCGGAAATGTTCCAAGTCCCGGACTAATTCATTCTATCATGGATGTAGCACAGGCTCCGCCCTGTGCAGCGAGGTGGGAGTTGCAAGCCTTTCCAGTCGTCTTGCTGTTGTTGTCCGTACTGCCGGCCCCCGCCGCCGAGCCGGCCCTGGTACGGGTCCTCCGCGAGGAGCTGGACCGCTCCTTCCGCATCCTGAAAGAAAAGGCCGACCCTCCCCCCTACTTCCTCAGCTACAGCGTCCACGACCAGCACAGCTACAGCATCTCGGCCACCCTGGGAACCCTGATCAACGCCTCGGAAGGCCGCTCCCGCCTGGCCGATGTCAGCGTCCGCGTCGGCGACTACAAGCTGGACAACTACCACCGTCTGCGCGGCCAGTTCATGGGTCAAGGCGCGGGCGCTCTTACCCTCAGCCTGGACGACGACCCCGACTCGCTCCAGGCTTCTCTGTGGGGCCATACCGATCGCAAGTACCGGCAGGCGGCCGAGCGGCTGATCCGGATCAAGACCAACCGAGCCGTCAAGGTCGAAGAGGAAGACACCTCCGATGATTTCTCCCGCGAGGACGCCATCACCGGATCCGCGCCGCAGGCCGACCTGAAGCTCGACCTCCCGGCCTGGAGCGAGCGCCTGAAGAAGCTGTCGGCGATCTTTCGCCAGTATCCCCACGTCCTGACCTCCAAGGTGGTCCTGCATGTGGAGAACCGCAACGAGTCCCTGGTCAATACCGAGGGCACGGGGGTACAGCACGGCCGCAACTACCTGCGTCTGATGATCATGGCCGACGCGCGGGCCGAGGACGGCATGAACCTGGACCGCTTCGAGAGCTTCGAGGCGGCGAATCCGTCGGGCTTCCCGAGCGACCGCGAGCTCCAAACCCGCCTCGAGGAGATGGCCCGCGACCTGGACCAGATGCGCCGGGCGCCCCTGGCCGAGCCCTACGTCGGACCGGCCATCCTGAGCGGGCGGGCCACCGGCGTTTTCTTCCACGAGATCCTGGGCCACCGCATCGAAGGACACCGGCAGAAGGACGAGGCCGAAGGCCAGACCTTCGCCAAAAAGCTCGGCGAGCCGATCCTGCCGCCGTTCCTGTCGGTGGTGTTCGATCCCACGCTGCGCCGTCACGGCGATCTGGAGTTGAACGGCTGGTACGACTACGACGACGAAGGCGTCAAGGCGCGCCGTATAACCGCGGTCGAGAACGGCACTCTCAAGACTTTCCTGATGACGCGCTCGCCGATAGCCGGCGTGGCCAAGTCCAACGGCCATGCCCGCCGGCAGGCCGGCCTCGAGGTGGTGGCCCGGCAGTCGAACCTGCTGGTCGAATCGTCGCGCCAAGTCCCCGAGGCCGAGCTGCGCCGCCTGCTGATCGCCGAGGCCCAGCTGCAAAACAAGCCCTATGGCCTCTATTTCAGGGATATCCGCGGCGGGTTCACTACTACCGGCCGCGGCGGACCCCAGGCCTTCAAAGTGCTGCCGGTAGTGGTCTACAAGGTCTACGCCGACGGCCGGCCGGATGAAATGATCCGCGGCGCCGACATCGTAGGCACCCCCCTGGCCGCCTTCGCCAAAATCCTGGCCACCTCGAACCGGGCGGAGGTCTTCAACGGTATGTGTGGCGCCGAGTCGGGCAGCGTGCCCGTGTCGGCGGTGGCTCCGGCTATTCTGGTGAGCGAAATCGAAATCGAGAAACAGCGCAAAGCCCAGGACCGGCCGCCGCTGCTGCCCGCGCCGACGGCGTCGGCTGCGGGGATTTGAGAATTTTAGAATTTGAGGATTTGAGAATTGAAGCCTAACCACAGACGCATGCGGCAGTTGGCAATTCTGGCTCTGGTCATAGCCAATTCTCAAATCCTCAAATCCTCCAATCCTCAAATCCAGGCATCGCCGCCAGCCGGCGACGCCGTGCTGCGCGCGATGGTGGACGAAATGTCCCGCGCCGTCAAGGAGCTCCACCTCGAAAACCTGCCTCGTCCCTACTACATGGACCAGACGGTGGTGGAGTCCGACACCTTCAGCGGGATCGCCGTCTTCGGGGGACTGGCCCGGGCGCGGCGGGAGCGGTCGCGGTCCCAGATTCTGACCGTGCGGGTGGGGGACTACCAGTTCGACAACACCAACTTCCCCCTCGGGACTCCAGCGGGCCTACGATGTTTATTCGCTGCCGCTCGAAGACGACTACCCCACGCTGCGGCGGCACTTCTGGCTGGCCGCCGACGAGGCCTACAAGGCGGCGGTGGAGGCTCTGGCTCGCAAGCGGGCGGCGTTGCGGAACATCAGCCTGCCCGTGCAGTTGAACGACTTCGCCCACCAGGCGCCGGCCGAGACCCTGGGCGAGAAACCGCGCCTCGCCATCGACGAGAAGGCGTGGAGCGAGCGGCTGCGGCAGTTCTCCGCCGTGTTCCGGCGCTATCCGAAGATTCTGTCGTCGCGCGTCGAGTTCGAGGCGGCGGCGGGGACGCGCTACTTCGTCAATAGCGAAGGGACGCGCGTGCGCGACCCCGAGGTGCTCTGGCTTCTCCAGGCGGTAGCTACGGCGCAAGCGGCCGACGGCATGCGACTGCACGACGGCGCCTGGATCGCCGCCCGGCGCGAGGACCTGCTGGGATCGCCCGACGCCATGCGAAGCCAAATCGAGGCCATGGCCGCCCGGCTCAGCGCCTTCGCCGAGGCTTCCACCTTGGACGGCTACTCCGGTCCGGTGCTCTTCGAAAAGATGGCGGCGGCGCAGGTCTTCGCCGAGTTCCTGGGACGCAACCTGGCCATGACCCGCCGGCCCGTCACCGCCGGACAGGGCAATTTCGGCGGCGGCCAGGCGGGCGGGATCGGCGGAGCCTTCGACGGGCGCCGCAAATCGCGCGTCCTGCCCGAGTGGATGGACGTGGTCGACGACGCCACCCTAGCCGACTTTCAGGGCCGGCCGCTGCTAGGTCACTACGCCGTGGATCTGGAAGGCGTGCGCCCCCAACGCCTCGAGGTGGTCCGGCACGGGGTGCTGGAAAACTACCTCCTGTCGCGCCTGCCGGTAAAAGGGTTCGAGGGCTCGAACGGGCACGCCCGCATACCCGGACCAGCTGGCACGTCCATCGCCGCGCCCGCCAACCTGTTCGTCACCGCCCGCCAAACCGTCCCCGAGGCCGACCTGAAGAAGCAGCTCCTCGAGATCTGCAAAGCCCAGGACCGCGAGTTTGGCCTGATCATCCGCAAGCTCGATTTCCCCTCCGCCGCCTCGCGCGAGGACCTGCAAAACATGTTCTCCGGCCAAGGCCGGGACGACCGCCCCACCAGCATCCCGCTGGCAATATACAAGGTGTACGTAGCCGACGGCCGCGAGGAACCAGTACGCGGCCTGAGGTTCCAAGGCTTCTCCACCCGCAACCTGAAGGACATCATAGCCGCCGGCGACGAGCCCTTCGTATTCCATTTCATCGACAGCGGCTCTCCGTTCGCCCTGATGGAGGGCGCCTACGGCGCTGAAACCAGCGTCATCGCCCCGTCCGTGCTCATGGAAGACGTGGAGCTCAAAGGCGCCGAGGAACAGCGGCCCAAACTCCCGGTGGTCCCGCACCCCTACTTCAGCCGCGCCCGGTAGAGCGTCTAGCCTTCGAAGAAAACCGAATCCTTCTCCAGAACGTGGCGGGTGATGAAGTCGCCGGCGTCCTGCTCCTGTTCGTCCTGCTGGGCGGGCGTCAACGCTGGCGCGGGCGGGACGGGTTCGTCCGGGGCGGGTAGGGGGTCGTCGGGCATGACTGATTCCTCCAGTCTAGCAGGTCTGATGGTGCCCGGGGCGGGACTTGAACCCGCACGAGCCTTGCGGCTCAAAGGATTTTAAGTCCTTTGTGTCTGCCATTCCACCACCCGGGCATATCTGAAAATAAATGGGTTACTGTATTTTCCGTTTCCCTGTTTTTGACGGTAGCGGAAAATTGTAGCGATCCCGTTCCCGCGTTCGCCACGGTTCAGTGCTTCGGGCCGCTGTACGGCCCGCTCCCTGGTTTCCGTCGGGTGGACGTACTTCTGCGACACAGTAACGCTCGAATGACCCGTCAGCCGCATGATCGTAAAAGCGCCGGTTCCGGTTTCTCCGAGCCGGGTCCCGGAGGCGTGGCGCAACGAGTGGGGAACAAACTCCACAGGTAATTTTAGCAGCTTGCGGGGCCGTGGAGTGCTGCTCATTCCGATAGGTCTGGCGCCGCGGGAGGACCCGGACGCCGCGCCAATAGTCCCGCGCCTCGGCCGGCCCCAGCGGCGGCGGGAACCCGCTGGAGGCGCTGCCGTCTGCGGCGTCCCGCCACAGCTCCACCCGGGCATCCAGACGCTTGCCCGGCTGGTGCCGCGGTCCGGGAGACGATCCTCATCCAGGTGTGCCATCATAACAAACATGCTTCCAGCCTATACGTCCCTGACCCTGGCCTTCGCCGCCCTTGCTGCGCCCGCCGATCCTCCCCGTATCCCCGTCGACAACGACCAGGTGCGGGTGATCCGGGCCTCCGACATACCCGGGCAGAAGAGCGCCCTGCATAAGCACGACGTCAATCGCGTCATGATCCACCTGGACCAAGGCTACATGCGCCTGGCCTTCCAGGGCGGCAGTGTCAAAGAGGTGCGCTTCCGGGCCGGGGAAGTGCGGTGGGACCCGGCCGACGGGCTCCACACCAGCGAAAACGCCGGTCCGACGCCCTTTCACATTGTGGAAGTGGAAATCAAGAAGCCCCAGGGGTCCCCGGTGCGGTTTTCGGCCCAGGACCCGCCCCGGACCGACCCGAAGCACTACCGGGTGGAGTTCGAAAACGACCAGGTCCGCGTACTGCGCGTGCGCTACGGGCCGCGAGAAGCCGCCCCCCTGCACGAGCACGCCCTGCCCCGCATCACGGTCAACCTCACCGAGCAGACCGTCCGACTGACCCTGCCCGACGGCTCCCAGTCGGACCTGCACCGCGCCGCCGGCGAGATCGTCTACGCCGGCACCGCCGCCCGCCACTCCGAGGTCAACGTCACCGACCAGCCGTTTGAAGTTGTCATGGTGGAATTGAAGACCGCGGCCGGTGGCCGGTGACAAGACGGCGGCTACTGCCTTCCGGTTTCCGCCGGGATCAGGCGGATCTTCTGGCGGGATGACCGGCTGCGGTCAAGAATATCGCGTCTTTCCCGGCCGCGTGCGGGGAGAAGAACCGCACCACGTCATCGTCGAAAAATGTCAACCCGGTGGCCCCCAGCCGCTGCCCGTACGCCGCCAGGTACATCTTCCCCCCCAGCAGGCCCGCCTCCAGTTGCACCGCCCGATACCCCCGATTCCCCAACCGCCCCAGCGCCCGCTCCAGATCGGCCAGGAAGAATACCGCCACCGCCGCGTCCCCCGGCAAGTCCTGCTCCAACCCCAGATAGGCCGCTTCCCGCCGAAACTCCCCCGCCTGCAACAGCTCCAGCTTCCGGTCCTCTACTTTGTAATAATAGGCTCCGGCCTCCACGCCCTCCACCGCGTTCACGATCAGGTATAGCTCATTCCATCCCCACCCGAAATCCGTGGACACGGTCCGGGCGCCCTGCAGGAGGATCTCCGCCAACTCCTCCTGCCGAATCGGTTCCCGCCGAAACCTTCGGGCCGACCCCCGCCGCAGAATCACCTCCTCCACGTCCGCGCGGGGGCCGGGGGTCGCAGGCCGGGGGCTGGGGATGGAGGCGCGCCAGCGGAGGACCTCTTCGAGATTCGACAACTCCGTCGACGCGTGCATCTCCCGCATCAGCGGGTAATCTATTTCCTCGCGCGACGCCGGCACCGTCGCCAGCCGCAGCTCCGGCATCTCGCCGGGCGGCGCCGGCGCCGCCTCCGCTTCCCCCAGCGCCATCACCGACAGCGCCACCTCCTTCTCCCTGTCCAGCCCCAGCAGCCGATTTACCTCCGCGTCCACGAATCCCACCAGCACCCGCGACTCCCATCCCATCGCCTCCGCCATGGTCACCAGGTTGGCCAGGATGGTTCCGTTATCCCAGCCGAAATGCCGGTACGTCCGCGCCTGGTACTTCCACGCATTCCTCCAGTAGGTCCCGGTGGACACTACATACAGCGGCGCTGGCGGCAGGCCTGACAGGGCCCCCCGCCAGTCCCCCGGCCGCAGCCGCCGCAGAGCCAGGTCCCCGGGGCCAAAGTGGTAGACCCCCGCCTCCAGGTCCTCCAGGTCCCCGCACACCACGTACAACTCGATCTCGTAGAGCGCCCCCGTACACGCCGCCGCCCGAAACAGGATCTCCCCGTCCGGATACTGCCTCCGCCTGGTGATGCCCGCCGAAAAATAGAGCAGGTGCGTCAGCGCCTCGCGCCTCCAGGGCGACACGCCTTCCGGCCGCCGGGTCTCCCGAGGCAAGGGAATCGGCTCCAGGTCCGGATAGATCTTGAAAGGCAGCGGATAGTTGTCCCAGTCCAGGTAGTGGGCGTTGGTACGTACGCTGTGGGGCGAATGCTTGGTCAGATCGTGATATTCCCGGGCCGTCATCTTCCGCGCCTTTCCAGATACAGGATCACCCCCCACAACAGCGCGAACCCGGCCGCCTGTCCCGCCGAGATCCGCGCCCCCAGGAACGTCCAGTTCAGCAGCGTGGCTGTCGCCGGGAAGCTCAGCTCCCCCAGCGCCGCCAGCGACGCCCTGGTATGTCTCCATCCCTAGTAATACAGCAGCAGCGCGGCCAGCCCTGGAACCAGCGCCATCGCCGCCAACAGCCCCGCCTCGCGCCAACCCGCCTCCACGCGCCCGCCGCCCAAGATGGTGAGGACCGGCAACGCCGCCACGATCCGCAACGCCGTCAGCGTGGGAAACGAAACGCTTCGCAACGAGAACCGCCCCAGCACCGTGCAGCACCCCCACAGCGCCGCCGCCCCCAGCGCCAGCGCCGCCGCCAGCAGGCCCTCGGGACGCGCCATCGCCCACCCGAAACTCACCAGGTACCCCGCCGCCAGCGCCACCCCCAGGCATTCCCAATACCGCTTCCCCAGCTTCTCCCCGAGCATCACCCGCGCCAGCAGCGCCGTGAACAACGGCTGGGTCTTTTGCAGCAATACCGCCGTAGTCGGATTTCCCACCCGGATGGCCTCGGTGAACAGCACCGTCCCCAGCGCCGACCCTCCCCAGGCGATCGCCAGCACGGCCGCCCACTCCCGCCCCCCCAATTCTCTCCACTCTCGCCGGCCGCGCCACAGCGCCGGGGCCAGCACCAGGGTCAGGATCAAGTGCTCCAGCCAGACAATCTGCGCGCTGCCCAAGGTCGCCGTCAGCGGACGCCGCAGCAGCGTATCGGTCCCCCACAGGCTGGCCCCGGCGGCGACCCACACGAGGCCCCAGCGCCGGTCGCTTAGCGCTTCCGGTTTCGTATCGACTCCAGGATCTGACGGAACCGCGGCTCGCTCCGCACCGCCGCCAGCAGCGGGTCCCGCTCGAACCAACCTGCCCGGTCATCCCCCGCCCGCACCGCCCGCTCCAGCCAGTCCAGCGCCGGCGCCTTATCCCCGAGCAGCGCGTAGCACTCCGCCACCGTCAATACCACCGACCCATACTGGGAGGCCTTCAATACCTCGGCGTCCAGCTCCCGGCGGGCTTCCGCGGCCTTTCCATCCCCCGCATACACCAGCGCCTGCATCAGCCTCAAACGGTAGTTCTTCCGGTCCTCCACCCCCACCCTCTCCAGCGTCTCACGCGCCTTCGCCGCCTCCCCCGCCGTCAGATACGCCAGAGCGAGATACGACAGCGCATAGACGTTCTGCGGATCCTGCTCCAAAATCTTCTCCTGCTCCCGGATCGCCTCCGCCACTCGCCCTTCCTGCCGGAGGTACTCCCCCAGATTCATCCGCGCCGGGAAAAACGCCGGGTCCCGGTCCAGCAGCTTCCTCATGATCGCTTCGGCCTGCGCGTACTCCCCGTTCAGCTCATGATAGTTCCCCATCCAGATCGGCCCGTCCACGTCGGTGGGATCGAGTTCCATGGCCCGCCGCGCTTCCTGCTCCAATTGCTCCTTTCTTCCCTGGTAGTAATACACAGCAGCCAGCCCCGCGTGGGCCCGCCCGCACTCGGGATCCTCCGCCAGCACCGCCCGGATGTCTTGTTCCGCCCTGTAGATCCAAGCCGAGTCGTTCGACGCTCCGGAGTCCACCATCAGCAGGCTGGTGAATCCATACCAGGCCCGCGCCTCCGCAAACCGGGGATCGAGTTCCAGCGCCCGCTCCAGCATCTGGCGGGTCCGCGGCAGGTTCAACTGCTGCCCCATGGACACAATCGCCCGCCGGTAGTATTCATTGGCTTCCGCGTTCTTCGAAAGCCGCGGCCCCCGCGGACCGCGCCGCCCGAGCCACGTACCCACTACGCCTACGCCAGCCGCCGCCACGCCCCCGGCCACCCACCACAACCACCGCCGCCGCGACGCGGCCGGCGCCGCCGCCGCCGCCCCCGAAACCGGCAGCGCAAAACGCATCGATTCCACCGCCTCCAGCGCCGCCTTCACCTCCCCCGCCCGCTGATACCTCCCTCCCGGCTCCTTGGCCAAACAATGCTGGATCACCCCGGCCAGTCCTAGTGGTACCTTCTCCCCCAGCGGCGGCGGCGGCTCCCGCAGGATCGCCGAGGTCACCTCGAACGCCGTGTTCCCTTGAA
>JBGOUV010000479.1:0-4493 GCA_041477815.1 Terriglobia bacterium
CCAGTGGAAGTACACCTGGCGCCACTGCTCGGGGACGATCTCGATCCGCCCGCTCTCGACCGCCGCGAGGGCCGGCTCGGCCAGGGGCTTGGTCCTGACAAACCACTGGGTGGAGAGGCGCGGCTCGACCACCGTCCGGCAGCGCTGGCAGTGTCCGATCGACGCCCGGTAGTCCTCGACCTTTTCCAGCAGGCCCTGGGCTTCGAGGTGAGCCACGATCTGTTTGCGGGCGGCGAACCGGTCGAGTCCCCGGTAGGGTCCGGCGTTCTCGTTCATGTAGGCCGACTCGTCCAGGACGGTGATCTCAGCGAGGCCGTGGCGGCGGCCGGCGGCGAAGTCGTTGGGGTCGTGGGCGGGCGTCACCTTCACGGCGCCGGTGCCGAAGCGTGGGTCGGCCACCTCGTCGAGGATGATCGGAATCTCGCGGTCCATCAGCGGCAGGGTGACAGTTTTGCCGTGCAGGTGGCGGTACCGCTCGTCTTCGGGATTCACGGCGACGGCCGTATCGCCGAGCATGGTCTCTGGGCGCGTGGTGGCTACCACCAGGTAGTCCTTACTGCCGGTCACCGGATAGCGGATGTGCCAGAGGTGTCCCTGCTGTTCTTCGTGGACCACTTCCAGGTCCGACAGCGCGGTGTGGCAGCGCGGGCACCAGTTGATGAGGTACTCGCCCCGGTAGATGAGTCCCTTCTCGTAGAGCCGGACGAAGGCCTCGCGCACCGCCCGAGAGAGCCCCGGGTCCATGGTGAAGCGCTCGCGGGTCCAGTCGCAACTGGCGCCGATGCGGATGATCTGGTTCTTGATGGTTCCGCCGTACTGCTCCTTCCACTTCCAGACGTGCTCGAGGAACCGCTCGCGGCCGATTTCACAGCGCTGGATGCCCTGCTTGGCGAGGGCGCGCTCGACCACCATCTGCGTGGCGATGCCGGCGTGGTCCATGCCGGGCAGCCACAGGACGTTGTGTCCCCGCATCCGCCGCCACCGCATCGTGATATCGGTCTCGGCCAGCTCGAACATGTGTCCCATGTGCAGGGAGCCGGTTACGTTGGGCGGCGGGATGACAAGCGAATACATAGCCCGGGGGCTATCGGCGGCGGCAGTGAAGACGCCCTGGTCGATCCACCACTGGGCCCAGCGGGGTTCAAATCTCTGCGGCTCGTAGATTTTATCGAGGGACATGCGGCAGTCTACTTCCTCTTCCCGATGCAGTAGAGATTCTTCTCCGTCCGCAGGAAAATCTGGCCGTCGGAGATGGCCGGCGAGCTGAGCGTGTACTCGCCCAGGGCGTTCTCCGCCAGAATCTCAAACTGCGGCCCGGCCTTGATCACGGTGGTCAGCCCCTCTTCGTTGCTGATGTAGATCCTCCCGTCGGCCAGGACCGGAGACGAGCTGTAGATGGCCGGTTTCAGCCGCTGGCCGCCGTAAACCTCCTTGCCCGTGCGGGCGTCCAGACACCAGACAATGCCGCGATCGTTGACGGTATAGAAGTACTTGCCGTCGGTGACCGGGGTGGGGACGTCGGGGCCGTTGTCGAACGACCAGACCCGGTGCGACTGGCTGACGTCGCCGCGCCCGCCGGCCTTGAAGGCAATCAACGGCTTCACACGAGTGGGCGCGTAAATCAGGTCGCCGTAGACCACCGGCGAAGCGATGATCCGCTGCGCCCCGTACTTGGAGAGGTTGAAGCCGATGCCGCGCCACAGCTCTTTGCCGGTGGCCGGGTCGTGGCCGGTGATGGCGTCGCCGCCGGTGATGACGATCTCGACCTTGCCGTCGTAACGCAGCAGCGCCGGGGTGGTGTAGGAGTCCGGCGACTCGTTCACTGCGTCGGTGGGCCGCTCCACGCGCCAGGTTGTCTTGCCTGTCTTCTTGTCGATGCGGAGGAGGTAGGACGGGTCGTCGGTCTTCATCCCGTGCAGTACTTGTATGTAGAGGGAGTCCTCGTAGAGCAGGGGCGAGGAGGCGTAGCCCCAGTTGAGTCCGAATTTTCCGTAGTCCTTCTGGATGTCGCGCATCCAAAGCTCCCGGCCGCTGAAGTCGAACGACTTGAGGATGCCGGTACCGGTCATGACCCAGACGTTCGCGCCATCGGTCACGGGCGACGGCGACGACATGTTCTGCTTGTTGATCTTGTAGTTGCCTCCGCCCATGGGCTTCTTCCAGCGGATGGTCCCCTTGTTGCGGTCGAGACACCACAGCTCCAGGTTGTTGCCATCGGCGACGTTGAGAAAGAGGTTGTCCCCCCAGAGGATGGGCGTGGCCCCGGTGCGGCTGGGCATGGGGAGTTTCCAGGTGACGTTCTCCTCGGTGGTCCAGCGGACGGGAAGGTTCGTCTCCTTACTGATACCGTTGAGGTCGGGCCCGCGCCATTGGGGCCAGTTGCCCGCCCAGAGTGCGGCTGCAAGCAGAGGCAAGATCCAGAGCTTCGTGAGTCGCATAGTGTTCTTTCTCTATTGAAATTGTACTATGCTGAAGATGACGAAGTATGCAGGCCCTGACGTTCTGGAAAACCGTTACCGTGGACCGGGCCAACTTTCTCGAATCGTTGATCGGGCTGCTGGCGGAGCACCGGGTGCGTTACTGCGTCATCGGGGGGCAGGGGGTGAACGCCTATGTGGAGCCGCTGGTGAGCCTGGACCTGGTCCTGGTAGTGGCCGTGGAGGATATCGGCCGCGCGGAGTCCCTGTTGGCGCAGCACTATCGCGTCGAACGATTCCCTCACAGCCTAAACATCTCCACGCCAGGCTCTAAGCTTCGCGTGCAGATCCAGACCGACCCACTGTATTTCGACTACGTTGAGCGGGCTTCGGTGCGCGAGGTCCTCGGCCTCGACCTGCCGGTGGCTGCGGTGGAAGATGTTCTGCAAGGCAAAGTGTGGGCCGCGCTGGAGCCGGCCCGGCGACCCAGCAAGGACCTGCTGGATATCGAACGTCTGATCGAGGCCTACCCCGAACTGCGCAGCCGCGTACCGGCGGAGATCCTGGCGCGGCTTTTCTAGCCTAGAAAAAGTGACCAAGGTCACAGCGGTCCAGGTCCGAATGGGGTCTAATGATACGAGATGCACCGGTTCCTCTTTCGCGCCCTCGCACTGGCCACGATCCCCCTCTGGGCCGCCCCAATTGACCTGAACCATGAAGCGATCCGTTACGCCGCGGCGCCGGTGAACGACCCCGTCGCGCAGTTGGGGCGAGACTTGGACGCCCAGAAGGTTCACCTGCGGTACGACCGCGCGAAGGGATACCTGCCGGCGTTGCTGGAGGCCCTGGGCGTCCCGGTGGAGTCGCAGATGCTGGTCTTCTCGAAGACCAGCTTCCAGGCCTCCCGCATCAATGCCACGAGCCCGCGCGCCATCTACTTCAGCGACCGTGTGGCGGTGGGCTTCGTCCACGGGGGCGAAGTGCTGGAACTGGCCGCCCAGGACCCGCGCCAGGGCACCGTCTTCTACACCCTGGATCAGGATCCGGCGCCGGCGCCTTCGTTCGCGCGGCGCGACGAGGCCTGCCTGCAGTGCCATTTGAACGGAGCGACGTCGGACGTGCCCGGACTGGTGATCCGCTCCGTGTACCCGGAGCCGTCGGGGATGCCGCTGTTTCAAGCGGGAGGCTTCATCAGCGATCACCGCAGTCCGATCGAGCAACGGTGGGGTGGATGGTTCGTCACCGGACAGCATGGGTCGCAGAGGCACATGGGGAACGCCTTTGCGCGAGACCGCCAGAACCCGAACGATTTGGACACCTCCGACTCCCTGAACCGGCGGGAACTGCCCTTGATGGTCCGGCGGGACTACCTGTCGCCGCACAGCGACATCGTGGCGCTGCTGGTGGCGGAGCACCAATTCCGGGCGCTGAACCTGATCACCCGGCTGAGCTATGAAACCCGCCTGGCCCTCCACCAACGGGACCTGATGGCGCGCGTGTTTGGCGAGCCCAGCGCCGAGTCGGCGGCCTCCGCCCAGCGGCGCATCCGGCAACAGGCCGAGGAACTGCTCGAGTACCTTCTGTTTGTAGGCGAAGCGCCCCTGACCGCGCCGGTGCAGGGGAGCAGCCGCTTTGCGGAGGTGTTCGAAAAGTCCGGTCCCGCCGACAGCCGTGGCCGGAGCCTGCGTCAACTCCAGTTGCGGAGCCGCCTCTTCCGCTACCCGTTGAGCTACCTGGTTTACTCGCCCGCCTTCCACAACCTGCCGCCGGAGGCGCTGGGTTATCTGAGCCAGCGCCTGGCGGAAATCCTGGCGGCGCCGGTGGAAGAGGGTAAGTACGCCCGGCTGAGCGCCGAGGACCGCCGCAACATCCTCGAGATATTGGTCGCCACCAGGCAGGAACTCCCCGGGCTGCTCGCCGCGGCGCTTTCGCCCTAGCGCGGCTTTACTAGTCTCCTGTCCGGTCTAATCCTTTACAACAGCTTCCCGGCAGCGGCGGATCTTGTCGAGGATGACGTTGGCGGTGGCTATCCAGACGAACGGTCGTGGGTGGTTGTTCCAGTGAGCCAACCATTGA
>JBGOUV010000467.1:0-4733 GCA_041477815.1 Terriglobia bacterium
CCGACCTTGCCCGGCGCCATCGCCTGGTACTCTCCGTCGGGCTCAGCGAGAAGGAGCGCGACATCGTCTACAACACCCAGGTGCTGGTCGGCCCCGGTGGCTACATCGGCAAGCAGCGGAAGTTGCACCTGTCGCGCGATGAGGTGAACTATTATAAGGGCGGCCGGGACCTCCTCGTGTTCGACATCGGGTCCTGCCAAGTGGGCACGGTTATCTGCTACGACAATCAGTTCCCTGAGGTTGCGCGCGTGCTGGCCCTGCGCGGCGCGGAGCTGCTCCTCATGCCCCATGCCGCCCGTTTCAAGCCCTGGCCGGACACGCCGGAAGGTGAGGCGGCGGCGCGGCGGCACTCCCACGCTTTCGTCGCCTCGTACGCTCTGCGGGCGCGTGAGAACTCGTGCTTCTCCGTTCTGACCGACCAAGCCGGCCGGGCCGGAACTCTGGACGGCTATCCCCAGGACCACGAGAACCAGCCCCATCACGCCGGGGTGGCTTTCATTTGGGGGCCCGATGGGGAGGTCCTGGCGAGCACGCAGCAGGAGCGCGTCCAGGAGGAGATGATTGTCGCCGACCTCGACCCGATGCGACTGGCTCGCGAGCGGTCGCTGGCGAACTACATGCTGCGCACGCGCCGGCCAGAGCTGTTCGGCGAGCTGGTGCGGAATCAGGTCTCCTCCTGAATGGGCAACGAAGCAAGGCCTGTCGGTCCTGGATCTCCGAGACGAGCCCGGGCGGCTGAAAAGATGCGGGCGCCGGCCAGGCGTTGTCGCCGAGCGCTCCGCTCCCCATCGCTCCCTCTACCGAACCACCGCAGGAACGGCCGGCGAATGCGGGTCATTCCGGGTTCGCATCCAGCTCCTGCCAACCCTCCGCGTGTATATTGAAGGTAGCCTGTGGCACGTTTAGTGATCCTCGTATTGCTCGTGACGGCGGCAGCAAGCGCGGCGGACCAGTTCACCGCTTATGTCAGGCCGCTGCTCCAGGCCAACTGCGGGGCGTGCCACGATCCGAAGAATCCGAAGAACCGGATTGATTTTCTGAAGGCGCAGAAGGCGGAAGACATCGAGCAGAAGCGCGGGCTCTGGCGCAATGTCGCGACCCAGTTGCGGCACCGGACGATGCCGCCCGTGGCGTCGAAGATCACCGAAGCCGATCGCCTGGAGATCTCGCGCTGGGTGGAGACGAGGCTGCGCGAAACGGCCTGCTCGACCGGACCGTTTGCGGGGTACGTGCCGCCGCGGCGGTTGAACCGGCGCGAGTATAAGAACACGGTGCGCGACCTGCTCGGCGTGGATCTCGAGGTGACCGAGCTGTTTCCCGCCGATGAAGCGGGCGGCGCCGGATTTGACACCAACGGCGAGACGCTTTACGTTCCACCGATGATGCTGGAGCGATACCTGGAGGCGGCGGCAAAGGTTGTGGACCGGGTTGTCGTGACGCCACCGCTGAGCCGGCATGTGCAGTCGGCCGATATGTCGCCGGCGCGGGCCAGCGGCAAGCCCGGAAGGCCCCTGGAGGCCGGCGAGAAGCTGACCACGACGCTGCCGGTCTACGTCGATGGCAAGTACGGCATCCGGGTGTCGATTGAGCGGCCGCCCGACCACGAAGTGGACATGAACCTCCAGGTGGACGGCTCGCCGGTCGTGAATCTGAGGTATGCCCGAGATTCCGCCGGGGGGCCGACGGCGCGTGGCCCGGTGGTGGAGCTGACGCGCGGGCTGCACACGATCACAGTCGCGGCGGGCCGGTACCCGGTATCGTTTTACCGCGTCATGGTAGACCAGACCGGGGACACCGTGCCGGCGGCCAAGCGCCTGGCGCACTACCGGTTGTTTGGGATCGAGGCCGAAGAAGCGCCGCTCCATCCGGAGCGGACGGCGCGGCGCACGCTGGAGCGGCTGCTGCCGAGGGCCTTCCGGCATCCGTTGGAGGCCGGTGAAGTGGAGCGCTACATGGCGCTTTACAAGAGGTCGGCGGAGCGGGGCGATCCGCACGAGGAATCCATCAAGCAGGCGTTGAAGGCGGTGCTGGTGTCGCCGCGATTCCTGTTCCGGGTGGAACAGCAACCGGCGGGAAGCGGTATCGAGCCGCTGGGCGCATACGATCTCGCGTCGAGGCTGAGTTACTTCCTGTGGGGGACCATGCCGGACGCGGAGTTGATGGATCTGGCGCGGGCGGGCAAGCTGCCGGAGGCTGCGGTACTGGCACAGCAGGTGGAGCGAATGCTCGACGATCCGCGCTTGCGAGCCTTCGCCGACGCGTTCGTAGGGCAATGGCTCGGCACGAAGGAGGTCGGCGGAAGAGTCGTGCCGCTGCTCACCGAGCTGCAGCACTACTATACGCCGGAGGCGGCGGCTGAGTTGCGGCAGGAGCCGGTGCTGCTTTTTGAGCATCTCCTGGCCGAAAACCGGAGCGTGCTGGAGCTGCTGACGGCGAACTACTCGTTCCTCACCGAGCGCCTGGCAAAGTTCTACCAGGTGGACGACAAGGTGGAGGTCAAGGGGGATTCGTTTAGAAGGGTGGCGTGGCCAGACGACCGGCGGGCGGGTGTGCTGGGTATGGCCGGCGTGCTGGCCATGACTTCGCACTACCGGCAGTCGTCGCCGGTGTTGCGCGGGGCCTGGGTGCTGGATACGCTGCTGGGGACCCCGGTGCCGCCGCCTCCGCCGGATGTTCCGCCGCTGGAGCAGGCCACCAGGAACGAGAAGGGGCTGACGATGCGCCAGATTCTGGCGCGGCATAGAGAAAATGCCGCCTGTGCGACCTGTCACAACGTGATGGACCCGATCGGCTTTGGCCTCGAGAACTTCGACTGGATGGGGCGCTGGCGGGATACGGAGTCGGATGGGGCCCCGGTGGAGGCGACCGGCGTGATGCCGTCTGGGGAAAAGTTTGAAGGCCCAGCGGGTCTAAGGCAGGTGCTGCTGGGGCGCAAGGAAGATTTCGTCCGGCATGTAGCTGGCAAGGTGCTGGGGTTTGCGCTGGGGCGCAGCCTGCAGGATGGGGATTCCTGCACGGTGCAGCGCATCGCCGACGCGCTGGAGAAGGACGGCTACCGGGCGCGGACGTTGGTGCGGGAAGTGGTAGGGAGCGTTGCGTTTCGGAATACACAAGGGGGCGTGGAGATCTCGCCAGCCGAGCCGGCCGTAAAGCCCCCTGGAAGGAAAGACCCGAAGCGGCTCTTGGGCGATAAGTAACCACGTGATAGGCTGAGGGGAGCATGATGAGCAAAGTTTCGAGAAGAACGTTTCTTCGCGGCGCGGGCGCCTCCCTGGCGGTGCCGTGGCTGGAGGCGGCCAGCGGCGAGGGGCGGCTGAGCGAGCCGCCGCTGCGGCTGGCCTTCATTTTTATGCCGAACGGCGTGAGGCCGGATCATTGGACGCCGCCCGGAGATGGCGAGGATTTCGAGATTACGCCGCACCTGAAGCCGCTGGAATCGCTGAAGAGCGAGATCCTGCTGCTGGAGAATCTCTGGAACAAGAACTCGGTGGGCCGCAACGGACACTGGCCGAAGGTTCCGGCCTGGCTCAGCGGCGGGTATGTGGAGCGGACCACGGGCGGCGATCTGGACTCGGGCGGCGTCACCGTGGATCAATACGCGGCGCAGCGCATCGGGCACGAAACGCCGCTGGCTTCGTTTGAGCTGGGTCTCGATCCGCCGCGGACGGGGATCGACACGGCGGGCGGAGGATTTCCTCGCGCGCTGGGTTCCTTCCTGTCGTGGGCGGACCGGCACACCCCGGTGCCGAAAGAGATTGTTCCTCAGGTCGCATTCGACCGGCTGTTTCGCAACTACCGCAAGCCGGCTGTGTCGGGCGCCGACCCGGGCAGCCGGGCGCTGGTAGAGAGCCTGCAGCGGGACGACACGAGCGTCCTGGACCTGGTGCAGGATCAGGCGCGAGCGCTGAAGAAGAAGGGGAGCCGGCAGGACCAGGCGCGGCTGGACGAGTTTTTTGAAAGTGTGCGCAGCGTCGAGCGGCGGCTGGAGATGGCGATGCAGCCGCAGCGGCGGTGGATCAATGAAGGCAAGCTTCCCATGGACCGTCCGGCGCCGGGCATTCCCGACACGCTGGCCGAACACAAGCGGCTGATGATGGACATTTTCATTCTCGCGCTGTGGACGGATTCGACCCGGATTGCGACGCTGATGACCGGCGACGCGCAGAGTTCGCAGGATTATTCGTGGCTGCCGGGCGTAAAAGGAAGCTGGCACGGGCTGTCGCATCACCGCAACGTGGAAGAGACGCGCACGCAGTACGAAAAGATCGCCAACTGGAATATCGAGCAGGTGGCGTATCTGTTGAAGCGGATGCACAGCCTCCAGGAGGGGCCGGCGTCGCTTTTGGACAATTCGATAGTGATGTTCGGCGCGTCGCTGAAGGACGGCAACCGTCACGATCCGGAAAACCTGCCGCTCCTGCTCGCCGGGCGCGGCAAGGGGACGCTACGGCCCGGACGCCGCCTGCGAGCGGCCGAGAAGACCCCTCTGTGCAACCTGTACATGGCGCTGCTCGAGC
The DNA here is from genome assembly GCA_041477815.1 of Terriglobia bacterium. Lineage (GTDB taxonomy): Bacteria > Acidobacteriota > Terriglobia > Bryobacterales > JACQDG01 > JBGOUV01. The sequence continues at coordinate 4,518 of JBGOUV010000467.1, forward strand.
GCCTGGGTGTGAAGACAGAGTCGTTCGGCGACAGTACGGGAACGCTAAAGGGACTCTCGTGATTTCGTGGAGCGTGGTCCAGAGCTAAGTACTCCACTTCAGAAGTTCGCTAACGTATGTGGGATAGGACCAACACCTCCCACCACATCAAATCTACGGGTAGGGCGTTTCCCACCAGGCGGCGCCCATTTTCCGCCGAGCGCAAATTTGCGCTCG
>JBGOUV010000179.1:0-13342 GCA_041477815.1 Terriglobia bacterium
ATGCCGGTCGCGAAGTTCTTTCGTTCCACCCCACTTAGGCGTATACTCTCTTGCAATAGCAGGAGGGAAACTATGCGGTACTGTTTCGTTCTGGCTCTTGTCGCGGCGGGCCTGTGGTCCGTCCCTTCGCATGCTCAAGTACTCTACGGCACCGTCCTCGGCACGGTGCGGGATTCCACGGGCGCCGTCGTTCCCAACGCCGCCGTCGCCCTCACCAACCAGCAAACCAATCAGACACGCACCGACGCGACCAGCAGCGTCGGGCTGTACAGCTTCTCCAACGTGATGCAGGGCTCCTACAAGCTGGAGATCACGGCGACCGGGTTCCAGCCGTTCTCCCAGACCGACCTGCGGGTGACGATCAACACCGTAGCGCGCGTGGACGTGGAGCTGCGGATCGGCCAAATCGCCGAGACACTGACTGTTTCCGCGGCGGCGGCGACGCTGCAGACCGATAAGTCCGACGTCCACGCGGATCTGGCGGCGCGCGAGGTGACGACGCTGCCGCTGCCGTCCTACCGCAACTACCAGAGCCTCATCAACCTGGTGCCGGGAGCGACCCCGGCGGCCTTCCAGAACGCCATCAACGACACGCCGGCGCGCTCGCTCTACACCAACATCAACGGCACGAACCGCAACAGCAACAACACGCGGGTCGACGGCGCGCTGAACAAGTACAACATCATTTCTTCCCACACCCTGTACGTCCCGCCCGCCGAGTCCATCGAGACGGTCAATATCAGCACCAACGCCTTCGACTCGGAGCAGGGAATGACCGGCGGCGCCGCCATCACAGTGGTGACCAAGTCGGGGACCAACGAAATGCACGGCACGGCCTTTGGGTACCACGACAATCAGAAGCTGCGGGCCAAGAACTTTTTCTTCCGCGATCCCCGGAAACCCAAGAGCATCGTCAACATCGACGGCGGCACTGTGGGTGGCCCCCTTCGCAGGGACAAGCTGTTTTATTTCCTGAGCTGGGAAGGGACCTTCGAGCGCATCAACCGTTCCGGTCTCTACAGCATCCCCACGGCGGATCAGCGTCGCGGCGATTTCAACGCCCTCAATACCACCATCTACGATCCCGCCACCGGCGCCGCCGACGGCCGCGGCCGGACGCAGTTCGCCGGCAACCTCATCCCGGTGACCCGGCAAAGCGCGATCACCCGCAAGTTCCAGGACCTCATTCCGCTCCCCAACCAGTCCGGGGTGACCTCCAACTTCTTTGCTTCGGGAACGCAGGTGCTCAACCGGCACAACGGCGACGTGAAGGTCAACTGGAACCGCACGAATTCTCATTCCATCTGGGGCAAGTACAGCGTGATGAAGGCGCTGGTGAACTGCTCGTTCGCCCTGGGGGCGGCGGGCGGACCGGGCCTGTGCGACGGCGGCCCCGAATCGAGCGACACGCTGGTGCAGGTGGCCACTGTCGGCCACACCTGGACGGTCACGCCGCGCCTCTTGATCGACGGCAACGCGGGTTACAGCCGCCTGGGGCTGGGCGCCGTGGCCGCCGACTATGGCCCGAATTTCGGACTGGACGTGCTCGGCATTCCCGGCACCAACGGTCCCGACATACGCCAAAGCGGCATCCCGATCTTCACCATTACCGGCTACAGCGCTCTCGGCAGCCCGGACGCCTGGGCGCCGGTGTTCCGCACCGACGCCACCTACACCCATGCCTCCAACGTGAACTGGAACCGGGGGTCGCACGACATGCGCTTCGGGTTCGACGTGATCCGGTTCCACCAGAACGACTGGCAGCCCAACATCACCGGCGGCCCGCGCGGGCAGTTTCAGTTCGACGGCGGCGTGACCGCCTTGAACGGGGGGCGCGCGCCCAACCAGTTCAACGGCTACGCCGACTACCTGATGGGACTGCCCGGCACCATGCGCAAGGCCTTGCAGTTTTACTCGCCGCAGACCGCGCGCGAATGGCAGTTCGGCTGGTACTTCCGCGACCGCTGGCAGGCCACCCAGAACCTGACGGTGACGCTCGGCTTGCGGTATGAATACTATCCCCAGGTGACCCGCGCCAATATCGGCGTGGAGCGGTACGAGTTTGACACCAACAAGGTGATCATCGGGCGCCGCGGGGGCAATCCGGACAACGTGGGAGTCGAATTCGGCAAAAAGCTGTTCGCTCCGCGAGTCGGCCTGGCCTACCGCCTGGGCACGAAATCGGTGATTCGCAGCGGCTACGGCATCAGCATCGATCCCACCACCGTTTCCGGCGCCATCCAGCGGCCCTATCCGGTGGTGGTAGGCAAGGAGTTTTTCGCCGCCAACTCGTTTGTCCCCTTCCGACCCATTGAGCAGGGCATCCCGTTGTTTGAGGGACCGGATATCAAGTCGGGCTTGATCGACCTGCCGGTCGACGCGCAGACCATGACGCAGGCCAAAGGGCCCTTCCGGCGCGGGTACATCGAGTCGTGGAACCTGATCGTCGAGCGCAAGCTGCCGGGGGAAATCGTCGCCACCATCGGTTACGTGGGGACCCAGACCGTGCGGCAGTTCGCGTTTCCGGACCTCAACGCCGGCGTTCCGGGCCTGGGTCTGGCCGGCAAACCCTTCTACGCGCGCTTCGGCCGATCGGCGACCACGCAGTTGTTCGACCCGGCCTACGGGGCCAATTACCACTCGCTCCAAGCCACCGTGGACCGGCGGTTTTCTCGCGGGCTGTTCGTCAAGGGCGCCTACACGTACTCTCACGCCATCAACTTTACCGACACCAGCCCCGGCAGTTTCCTGTTCAATGTCCCGAGCGACTACCGGCGCAATCGCGCCCTGGCGGGTTACGATCGCAACCACGTCCTGCAACTCTCCTGGATCTACGAGCTTCCCTTCAAGAACCTGCTGGCTCGCGGGTGGCAGATCAACGGCATCTTCAGCGCCTTCACCGGCGTGCCGTTCAACGTGACCTCCTCGGGCGCGTCGCTGAACGCTCCCGGGAACACCCAGACCGCCGACCAGGTGTTGCCCGAGGTCCGCAAGCTGGGCGGTATCGGCGCGACCAGCCCGTGGTTCGACCCGGCGGCGTTCCGGGCAGTGACCGACGTCCGCTACGGCACCACCGGACGCAACATCCTGCGGGGACCCGGGGTGGTGAATTGCGACCTGGGCGTATCGCGCACCTTCCCGGTGAAGGAGCGGCTGCGGATCCTGGTGCGCGGCGAGGCGTTCAACTCCACCAACACGCCGCACTTCAGCAATCCCAGCGGCAACGCCTCGAATCCGGCGACGTTGGGGACCATCACCGCGGCCACGCAGGATCAGCGCGTGTTCCGGCTGGCGCTACGGCTGGCTTTTTAGCGGCGGGCGGCCATACATCGCCTTGCGGTACTCGGGCGTCGAGTACGGCGTCGCCAGGACATCCTTGCCCCGGGCCAGGGAGTCCTCGACGGAGACGCGGGCCTTTTCGACGTCGAGATACGCCTTGTCCAGCGACATAGCGCCATGCCCGGGCAGGAGCGCGTCAAACTGCACCGGCGTGCCGTTCCAGGAGTAAGCAGCCAGCTTGCGCAGCGACGCCAGGTAGTGGCGGTTGTCGGCGTAAGGGTTCCCCTGCCAGCCGAGGCGCCCGTCGTAGAGCACCGTGTCGCCGGAAAACAGCAGGTTCTTGCCGTCGACCTCCAGCAGGAAACAGACGGAACCGGGCGTGTGGCCGGGAGTATGTATTACTCGAATCTTTCGGGCGCCGAGCTCCAGCTCCTCGCCGTCGGAGAGGCGCCGGCCGACCGGGGAGCGCGGGAAGGCGGTCAGGCCTTTCACCAGGTAGAAGGCGGTCACCTGCGTGCCCTTCTCCACAGCGTCGGCGTCGGCCTCGTGCAGAATGATCTGAGCGCCCAGCTCGTGGAACTTCTTGTCCGCCATGGCGTGATCGATGTGACAGTGGGTGTTGAGCACCCACCGGATGTCCTCCTTGCGCCGCCCGCATTTCTCCACGTTGGCGATGGTGAGATCGACCTCGGACTCATAGGTGGGATCGATGATAGCCACCCCGGACGGACCGCAGTCGATCATAAAGGTGAGGTTCGACTGGCGCTCCTGACCGACCAGGTAGACGCCGCGGGCGAGCTCGACCGGGACGGCCCGCGCGGGCGCGTCCTGGGCGAGGCCATAGCGCTCGAGCGCCTGGCGGGCGGCGGGACCGCCGGGCCACGGCTCTTGCGGCGGCAGCCGCTTGGTGAGCTCGCGAAACTGGAACGTGCCCCGGTCAAACGCCACGCGCTGGCCCTCTTCGGTGGTAACGGTGGCGACCGGGGGCACGCTGCGCTGCGCCCAGCCCAAAAGCCCTGCGAACACCGCCATCCAGAGCAGGCGGCGGTCGAGTTTAGTGGTCATAGCGACCCCCATTGTAGACCGGAGGCGACCTCAGCCGGGCTAAAATCTATCCATCTTGATGAAGTCGACCTGCTCCAGATGGAGACGGCGCACCCTCTCATCCATGGTGGTGGCGGGAATGGTCGCCACCACGGCAGTCTGACGCTCGGGCAGCACGGAAAACCCGCCACTGGTACCCAGGTGCGCGCCCACGTCGAGAACAACGTCCCGCTTCCCTACGCGGAACCGGACCAACTTCCAGCTCCCCAGCGATACTCCACCTCCCCCTTGAATAATCGGTATGGTGGCTCAGCGCAACGGTTCTTCGGAGGCGTAAAGGGTCAGCAGGGGGTGCTTGACCAGGGCGCGGAACTCGTAGTCCTGGCCGCGGGTGACGCCGGGGAGGCGGGCCGTGAAGACGCCGGCCTGGGTCTGGGGCTGGAGCGGAAGGTCACGCCACGGCTCGGTCTTTTCGTACATGTCGGTGAGGCCTTTGCGGGGGCGATACTGGAACCCTACCTCGACCGACGGGGCGTCGCCCAGGGTGCGGGTTTCGCCCTCGAGGAGCCAGCCGCCGGACTCGAAGCGGGCGGCGCGCGTCAGAACCTGGGGAGGCCGCAGGGCCGCCTGGGCATTGGTGATGCGCAGAACTACGGGCTTGTCCCAGCGGCGGTCGTCGTACAGGCGCTGGGCGGTGGTGGCGGTGATGTGGAGGCCGGCGGCGTCCTGGCGCCAGGTGGTCTGGGGCCTGACGTCGGGGCGGTATTCCAGGATCTCGCCGGTCTGGCCGACGATGGAGACTTGGGATTGCGGCGTGGCGCGGACCGACTTCAGGGTGAGGGTGCGGGTTTCGCCCAGCTTCCAGGGCGAGTTGGTGACGAAGGCGTAGAGGGTCGGCTCGTTCTTCTTCCGGGTGAACCAGATGTCGCCCTCGTTGGTAATCACCCAGGGACGGACGGCCTCGATGGATTCCTGGTTGACAAAGTTCCAGAGGGCGAGGTCGCGGAGACGCGCTTCTTCGCCGGTGGAGAGGGCGCCGTCCGGGCGGGGGCCGACGTTGAGGAGCAGATTGCCGCCCTTGGCGCGGATCTCGATGAGGGTCTGGAGCAACTCGGCCGAGGGCTTGGGCACGTCGGCGGGCTTGTGCTGCCACGCCGAGCCGATGGTAATGCAGGCTTCCCAGGCCTGGTCCAGGGGGAGGCCGGGGACGTGCTGCTCCGGGGTCTCGATGGCGCCGCGGGTAACCACGATGTCGGGCTGGGTCTCCCAGGCCTGCTCCCGGAGGCCATCGGCCGGGCCGTCGATGAAGAAGACGTCGATCTTGCCGTACTGGGTGAGAAGCTCGCGGACCTGGGCGCGGCCGTATTCGCGCAGTGCCGGGATCTCGCGGGTAGTGGTGCGGGGGGCCGGCGGACGGGCGATGGGGTAGCCGTTCTGCTGAAACCACCAGAAGTCGTCCGGGGAGATATAGAAACCGACGGCGATGCCCTGCGCCCGGAAAGCCTGGACGATCTCGGCCGCTATATCTTTACCATAAGGCGTGTTCAGGACATTAAAGGGGGTGGTCTTGGTCTGGAACATGCAGAAGCCGGAGTGGTGCTTGGCCGTGAAGACCACATAACGCATGCCGGCCAGGCGGGCCAGGACGGCCCACTCGCGGGGGTCGAAGCGGGTGGGGTTGAAGACCCGCGGGAGGACGTCGAAGTAGCGCCGGACGTAGTCCGGAGAGGCCCCGACCAGAGAATGGCTGATGACGGAGCCGAGCGGGACATCGACGCCCCAGTGGATGAACATGCCGAAACCCTGGTCGCGGAACCATTCCAGGCGGTCGGGTTGGTTGGCGGCGGGAGCGAGGGAGGCGGCTAGGGCGGCCAGGGCGAGGGGGCGAAGGAGGCGCATCGGAGGCGATTATAGCGCCGGGGAGGATTGCGGTATACTAGGCGATCACAATTCTGAAGGAGGCTGTTCATGTTGGGTAATCTGATTGGTGAAGAGCAGGGCAAGGTAACATTGCTGCGCGTGCTGGACTCGGGTGGGGGCGGCCCCAAGGTGGAAGTGAACATGCGGACCAGCGCCAAGATCCTGGGAGTGGCGGCGGTCAACCTGGGGACCTACTGGTCGGCCGTCCAGCCGGGCGGATCTCTCTACGGCGAAGGTCAGGGCATCGTTACGACCCAAGAGGGAGACATGGTGACCTGGAAGGGCCAGGGAGCCGGGAAGATGAAGCCGGGCGGGGGCGTCAGCTACCGGGGCGCGATCTACTTCCAGAACGGGTCGGGCAAGCTGGCCAAGCTCAACGGCACGGCCGCGGTCTACGAACACGAGAGCGACGCGAACGACAACATCACGACGAAGTACTGGGAGTGGAAGTAGGGAACTGCGCCAAGCTCGACCTACACCAAGGCAATCCTCCGGAGGCGGGGGAACAGACTTAAACCGGCGCTGACAGATGGGACGCGGTGTTGCCTGGCCCCGGTTTGCCCGGGGGCGGCGTCTGCCCACGATCTATGATCTACGATCGAATTCCCCCCGCAGCTTCTCCCAGGTCACCGCCAGCTCTTCCGGCAATAGCCGCGTCTCCCCGATGATGCTCATGAAGTTGGCGTCGGCCTCCCACCGGGGCAGGATGTGCATGTGCAGATGGCCGGCCACGCCGGCGCCGGCCGACTTGCCGATGTTCATCCCCAGGTTGATGCCGCCCGGGCGGTACACCGCGCGCAACGCTTGTTCCGAGCGCCGGGTCAGGTCCATCAGCTCGACCAGTTCCCCGGCTGTGGCCTCCACCAGGCTGGCGATATGGCGGTAGGGTACTATCAGGAGGTGGCCCACCGTGTAAGGGAAGATGTTCAGGACCAGGTAGTTATACTGGCCCCGGTGGACGATGTACTCCCCCGCATCATCGCCGGAGGACTGCTTATCGCAGAATACGCAGCTGGGGGCGCGGTCGGCCGTCGAGATGTAGGCAAAGCGCCAGGGCGTCCACAAGTAATCCATTGCCGCTTACGGCGCTCCGGGGGTCACTGCCGGCAGCGAGGTCCCCGGGGAGCCCGCTTCCACCGTGCCGTTGACCAGATCGCGCAATTCCTTGCTGGGCTTGAAGAACGGGATGCGCTTGGCCGGCACGTCCACCCGGTCGCCGGACTTGGGATTGCGGCCGATGCGGGCCTGCCGCTGCCGGGTCCGGAAGCTGCCGAACCCGCGGATCTCGATCTTGTCGCCGCCGCGCAGGGACTTCACAATGCTGTCGAAAATGGTCTCCACGATCACCTCCGATTCCTTGCGCGTCATCTCCACCACTCGGGAGACTTCATCGATCAGGTCGGCCTTGGTCATAGCGGCTTTTTACTTATCCTCTCTTTCCTTGTAACTCAGCGCCTCTTCGATGGTGCTGCCGGCGGTGGCGGCCAGTTGACTGTACTGCTCCAGCCGCGTCCGCTCCTCATCCTCCAGCACCCCCCGCAGGCTAAGACCGATCTTTTTCTCGGCCGGGTTCAGCTTGATGATCTTGAAATTACCTTCCTGCCCGTCGGCGGGGGGCTGGAAGCCCTCCTCGGCGGGAATCTCCGAATTATGACACAGCCCTTCCACGCCCTCCGCCACCTCCACGAAAATACCGAAACCGGCCCGGCGCGTCACCCGTCCCCGCGCGTGGTCGCCCACCTTGTGGGTCTGGAAGAAGGTTTCCCAGGCGTCCGGCTGCAACTGCTTGATGCCCAGCGACAGGCGCCGGTTCTCGGCGTCGATGCGCAGGATCACGGCCTGCACCTTCTGGCCCTTCTTCAGCGCCTCGCTGGGATGCTTGACGTGCTTGGTCCAGGAAATGTCGGAGATATGCACCAGTCCGTCGATGCCGTCCTCGATCTCGACGAAAGCGCCGAACTCAGTAAGGTTGCGCACGCGCCCCTCCACCACCGATCCGATCGAATAGCGGCCGGAGAGGGTGGACCACGGGTTGGGCTCGAGCTGTTTCAGCCCCAGCGAGATCCGCCTCTCCTGGGTGTGCAGCTCCAGCACCACCACCTCCACCTGATCCCCGCTCTTGACGATCTTGGAGGGGTGTTTGGTGCGCTTCGACCAGGTCATCTCGGAGACGTGGATGAGGCCTTCGACGCCCGGTTCCAGCTCCACGAAGGCGCCGTAGTCGGTCACGTTCATCACCCGGCCGAAAGCGCGGGCGTTGGCCGGATAACGCTCGCTCACGGTCTCCCAGGGGTCCGGATGGAGTTGCTTGATCCCCAGTGAAACGCGCTCCCGGTCCTTATCGAACTTCAGCACCTTGACCGTGATCGTCTCACCGACGTGCAGGACCTCGGAGGGATGATTGACCCGTCCGTGCGAGATATCGGTGACGTGGAGCAGGCCGTCCACTCCGCCCAGGTCGATGAAGGCCCCGTAATCGGTGAGATTCTTGACCACCCCCTGCACTACTGCGTCCTCGGACAGGCCCTCCATGGTGTGGCGGCGGCGGTCGTGGATCTCCTCTTCCATGGCCACGCGGCGGCTCACCACCACGTTGCCCCGCTTACGGTTCAGCTTGATGATCCGAACCGGAACTTCCTTATCTTTCCAGATCTCCAGGTTGTGGGTGGGTCGCAGGTCGGTCTGCGAGCCCGGCAGGAACGCCTTGACCCCGCTGATGTCCACCTCCAGGCCGCCCTTGACCCGCTCCACCACTTGCGCCAGCAGGGTCGCCTTTTCGAGAAAGGCTTTCTCCAGGCGGTCCCAGGTGCGCAGCCGCTTGGCCTTCTCATGGGAAAGCCGCACATAGCCATCGACTTCGGCGGCGTGCTCCACCATCACGTCGACGACGTCGCCCGGCTCCACGCGGACCCGTCCCCAGGGATCCCGAAATTGCTCGATCGGCGCCAAGCCCTCGCACTTGTAGCCGATGTCGACGATCACCTCTTCCCCGGAGACTTTCAGCACGCGACCCTGGCGGATCTCACCCGCGTGCAGCGTGCTGAAGCGGGTGTAGTTGTCCATCAGGCTGGCATAGGGATCCGCCTCGCGCGCGACTGCGGCGGCGACGCCCGGCGAGGGCGCTACCGGGGTCCCCGGCATGCCCGGCATTCCTGGTGAAGGGGTAGTGGACCTCCCCTCGGAAGCGCCGGTACCCTGCAGCTCGTCGGGTCTGGTGGCCATAGGGAAACCACTGAAAAATCGATAGTAATGACTATAACCAAGATTCGCCGCCGTTGTCAATTTCTCAAAGGCGCGGGCAGCACCGAGACGGTGGTTCAAGCTGGGAAGCAACCATCCCTCGCGAATTCCAAGCCCTGCTCCCATTTGCCCCTCCGGCGCGTTCTTTCTCGACCGCTCCTCTATAGACGTGGGACGCAGGTGCACCACCCACGCGGTGTGGCCTGCGGCCAGGGGGAACTCGTGACCGCGCTGCTATAATTCCCCTTTTCGGGAGACCCTCTTTGATCGCGTCCCTTTCCGTGGTGATCCCCGCCTACAACGAAGAACCCCGGCTGCCCAAAACGCTGGACCAGGTCGCCCGGTACTGCGCCGAGCGCGTCGGGCAGGGCGAGATCGTGGTGGTCAACGACGGCTCCCGCGACGCCACCGCCGACCTAGCCCGCCGGTTTGCCGCCACCCACTCCTCGGCGCGGCTCCAGATCCGGGTGCTCGACAATCCGGGCAATCGCGGCAAGGGCTATTCGGTCCGCCACGGCATGCTGGAGGCCGCGCAGGAATGGGTGCTGTTCAGCGACGCCGATCTGTCCGCCCCCATCGAGGAATGCGAAAAGTTGTTTGCGGCCTTAGGCGACCGCTACCAGGCGGCCATCGGCTCGCGGGCGCTCGACCGCTCGCTGATCGGCGTCCACCAGTCCGTGCTGCGCGAGAACGCCGGCCGCATCTTCAACGCCTGCATGCGTTTGTTCACCGGCCTCCACTTCGCCGATACGCAATGCGGGTTCAAGCTATTCCGCCGCGACGCCGCCCGGGAGATCTGCCGCCGCCAGCGCCTGGAGCGCTTCGGCTTCGACGTGGAGATCCTCTACCTGGCCCAGAAGCTCGGTTACCAGACCGTGGAGGTGCCGGTCCGCTGGAATCACGACGCGGGCACCAAGGTCAGCATGATCGGCGACAGCCTGGACATGTTTCTGGATCTCTGGAGGGTCCGGGTGAACGATTGGAAGGGTTTGTACCGGTAAATCTTGACATCCTATGGGCCGTTGTGCCATCTTAGGCATTCCTTGCATCGCCCCAAAGGGAGGGGGCCGGTGGCCTCACTATGGCTGAAACCAAAAGCCTGGAGGTCAATCTGGAGAGCACGTTGGACAGTGTGGACGTCGCCGAGGAGATGGTTAAGACCTTCGCCGTAGAGGCGGGGTATCCCGAGGACGAGGTCCACCAGATTGGCATGGCTATCCGCGAGAGCGTGATCAACGCGGTGGTCCATGGCAATTGCTACAGCTCTCAGAAAAAGGTCTCCGTCGCTATGGAGGCGAACGGCGAGCAGCTTACTATTCGAGTGCAGGACCAGGGGGCCGGCTTCGATGTCGACGAGGTACCGGACCCGCTGGCGGATGAAAACTTGTTGCGGAAATCGGGCCGGGGATTGTTTCTGATCCGCGCCTTCATGGACGGGGTGGCCCTGCGCCGCCTCAGCCCGGAAGGCATGGAAGTCGTCATGACCAAGAATTTCCCCGCCACTCAATAAGGAGGAATCGTTCTGTGAGCATTAAAGCGAGCACGCGCCTGGTGGACGGTGTGACGATTGTCGATCTGAGCGGGCGCATTACCCTGGGGGAAGCTTCCAGCACCCTGCGCGAGACCGTGCGCGACCTGATTTCCAAGGGCCAGAAGAACATTCTGCTGAACCTGGGAGACGTCACCTACATCGACAGCTCCGGCATCGGCGAGCTGGTGTCGAGCTATACTTCGGTCAGCAACCAGGGCGGCAAGCTCAAGCTGCTGAACCTGCAGAAGAAGGTTCACGATCTGCTGCAGATCACCAAGCTGTACACGGTCTTTGAGGTCCACACCGACGAAGCGGCGGCCGTCCGCAGTTTCTCGTAATGGCACGTACCGGCTTACGGCGGGGGCGGGATTCTCCCGAGGCCGCCGGCGCCGGTCGAACAACCCGGAACATCACGCCCGGAGAACGCCAGAAGAGGTTGGCGGTGGCCTAACAGCCCGTGCCAGAGGTCACTGAGCGCCAATTGGCGCTCGATAACGTCTGCCGAATCAAGGGTTTGCCGAACCCGAATCGAGGGGTGTGGGGTTTTGCCACGGGGGCGACCCCCTGGCCGGCTCCTTCCCCCACCAGGTGCCCCTCCGCCGCAGATCGGTGGGGGGCCCAAATTCAGTGGCGCCGCCAAGGTACGAACTCACAGGGCTCAAGTCTTTCTTACTTCACGAGCCGGCCAGAGGGCCGGCTGCGGCCCAGGGGGGCCGCCCCACCATGTGCCTGACGGCACGGCGGAACCGGTGGACCCCGCGCGAGACGGTAGCGCAGGCGTCTTTTTCCGGTTCCGCCGTAACCGCCGCCAATCCGGACAACCTACTTGGTCGCCGGCTTGGGAGTCGAGTTGGGGGTGGCGATGCCGGTCTTGGGCTCCGCCGGCTTGTGGGCCTTGCGGTGCTTCTTCTTGGCAACCGGAGCGGGCGCGGCAGCAGCCGTATCGGCCGCCTTGGGCGTGACCGGCTTCTTCGCCTCCTGAGCCAGCGCAACGGTTCCCAGGGCCAGCGCCAGGCCCAGTGCAAAGGTCGTAAGCTTCTTCATGGTTTCGTTTCCTCCAGGCGATGATTTCGCCTCTTCAATAGGTGAGACGAAACCGCGCATTAAGGCAGGATGAATCGAGGGTTAAAACTTGCTAAGGAACAGGCTGGATACCCGGGACAGGGCGCGCTTCCAGGCGGCGCCGGCGAACCAGGCGCGGAAGTCGGCCCGGACCCACGCCTGTTCTATGTCGTCGAAGTAGGAATAGAGCACGGGCGTGAGCAGCAGGGTGATGAGGAGGCAGAAGGTTTGGCCGCCTATTACCGAGATGGCGATGCTGGAGTTCTGGGCCGAGCCGGGGCCTTTGCTGAGGGCGGCCGGGACCAGGCCGGCGATGATCGAAATGGTCGTCATCAGGATGGGCCGGAGCCGGGCGCGGTTGGCTTCGAGGAGGGCCTCATAGCGCTCCAGGCCGCGGCGGCGCAGGACGTTCGTAAAATCCACCTGCAAAATGCCGTTCTTCTTCACGATGCCGAACAGCAGCAGCACGCCCAGGGCGCTGCGCATGTTGAGGGTGCGGTCGGTCAGCATCAGCGAACCCAGGGCGAAGGGGATGCTAAGCGGAATGGCAGACATGATAGTGATGGGATGAATGAAGCTGTCGAACTGCGAGCCCAGGATCATGTACATGAAGATCAGCGACAGCACAAACGCCCCGCCGAAGTTGCGAATGGTCTCTTCCAGGCGGCGGGCGCGACCGGCGGCCGCGTAGTCGTAGCCGGAAGGCAGGCCTGCCTCCTGGATCAGACGGCTGACGTCCCGCATGCCCTCTTCCATGGGCTTGCCCGGCTCCAGGTTCGAGAAGACGGTGATCTGGCGCTGGCGGTTGTAGCGGTCGATTTGGGCGGGACCCAGGCCGCGCACCACCTGGGCGAAGTTTTCCAGTCGCGTCTGGCCCAGCTTGTAGCTGGGGATCATGAGCTGGGCGATGCGGTCGCCCGAGTCGCGGTCCTTGCCCAATACGCGCAGCCGTACCTCGTACTGATCGTCGACGTCCTTGAAGCGGGTAACCCGTTCTTCGCCGCTGACCATGGTGCGCAAGGCCGAGGCCACGTCGCCGATCCGCACCCCCAGGTCGGCCGCCTTCTCGCGGTCGACGATCACGCGCATTTCGGGATAGGCCGGGTTCCAGGACGAATCCACGTCGATCAGGCCAGGCATCTGGCGCATGCGCTCCTGGAGTTTCAGGGCATTGCGCCCCAGCTCTTCCAGGTCGGGCCCGCGCAGGCTGAACTCCACCTCGCCCGAGCCCCGGCCGCCGCTGCGGAAGCCCTGAATCATGGCGAC
>JBGOUV010000063.1:0-21444 GCA_041477815.1 Terriglobia bacterium
CCCGCATCGATGCGTTTCTATTATAATGAAAGTTAGTTTCTGTGGCGGCTTTTAATACCCAAGGGAGAGCGTGGATGTCAACTGTGGAATTGCTGAGCGTGCGGGAGCCTGCCGGCTCCGACTCTCAGCCGGTTGTGAACGACTTCAGCATTCAGGTGGCGACGGTCAACGGCTCCGGCAGCCAGAGCGCCAACATGGTCCTGCTGCGGGCGCTGTTTCAGATGGGGATTCCGGTGTCGGCCAAGAACCTGTTTCCTTCCAACATCGCGGGCCTGCCCACCTGGTATACCATCCGAGCCAACAAGCGCGGCTTTATCGGACGCAAGAAGGAGATTGACGTCCTGGTGGCCATGAACCCGGAGACCGCGGAAGAGGACGTCCGCAGCCTGGCGCCCGGCTCCGCGGCGGTCTACGACGCGCCCCTGGGCCTGGACCGGATCCGGGGCGACCTGCACTTTTATCCCGTCCCCTTCGACAAGCTGGTGGTCCCGGTCTGCCCCGAGCCCAAGCTCCGCAAGCTGGTGCGCAACATGATCTACGACGGCGTGCTGGCGCAGCTCCTGGGCATCGAGCTGGAGGAGATGCGCAAGGCCCTCTTCAAGCAGTTCAAGAAGAAGGTCAAGGCCGCCGAGTTGAACTGGAAGGCCGTGCTGGCGGGCATGGAGTTCGCCCGGCAGAGTCTGACTAAGATCGACCCGTTCCGCGTGGAGCGCATGAACGCCACCGGGAACAAGATCATCATCGAGGGCAACGCCGCCGCCGCCTTGGGCGCGATGTTCGCGGGCGTGACCGTGGTCACCTGGTACCCCATCACGCCGTCGTCCTCGCTGTGCGAGACCCTCATCGACTACGCCCGCCGCTACCGCATCGATCCGGAAACCGGCCGGGCGACCTTCGCCATCGTGCAGGCCGAGGATGAGCTGGCTTCGATCGGCATGGCGCTCGGCGCCGGCTGGGCGGGCGCCCGCTCCATGACCTCCACGGCCGGCCCCGGCATCTCGCTCATGTCCGAATTCGTGGGTCTGGGCTACTACGCCGAGATCCCCACCGTCATCTTCGACGTCCAGCGCGTGGGCCCCTCCACGGGCCTGCCCACCCGCACCGCCCAGAGCGACGTCCTCACCACCGCTCTGCTCTCCCACGGCGATACCAAGCATCCCATGCTCTTCCCATCCAATCCGGAAGAGTGCTTCGAGATGGCCGCCCAGGCCTTCGACCTCGCCGAAGAGGTCCAAACCCCCATCTTCGTCATGCTGGACCTGGACCTGGGCATGAACTACTGGATGGCGGAGCCCTTCCAGTACCCCAGCAAGCCGCTGCAGCGCGGCAAGGTCCTGTCCGCCGAGGACCTGAAACGCCTGGGCGGCTTCGCCCGCTACAAGGACGTCGATGGCGACGGCGTCGGGTACCGCACTCTGCCCGGTACCGAGCACCCCTTGGCGGCCTACTTCACCCGCGGCTCCGGCCACAACGACAAGGCCGGCTACTCCGAGCGGCCCGACGACTACATCCGCAACATGGACCGCCTGAGCCGCAAGTTCGAGACCCTCCGTCACCGGGTTCCGCGCCCCGTAGTCGACCAAGTTCCGGGCGCCGAGGTGGGCCTGATCTGTGCCGGCACCACGCACTGGGCCCTGATCGAAAGCCGCGACCAGCTCCAATCCGAATTCGACCTGCGCACCAGCTACCTGCGCCTGCGCGCCTTCCCGTTTTCCCAGGAGGTGTCCGACTTTATCGCCCGCCACGACCGGGTCTACATCGTCGAGCAGGACCGCGACGGCCAGTTTCTTTCTCTGCTCAAGCTGGAGCTCGATCCGCATCTGCTGACCCGGCTCCGCAGTGTCCGCTACTACGGCGGGCTCCCCATCGACGCCCGGACCATTACCGATGACATCGTTTCCCAGGAGGGTTTGTGAGCACTGTCGCCGCGCCGCCGCCCAAGAAGGTCAACCGCATTGGTCTGGAGGTCGCCCCTTACAAAGGCCTGAAGACCACGCTTTGCGCCGGCTGCGGCCACAACGTCATCTCCGAGCGCATTATCGAGGCCTTTTATGAGATGGGCGTGGCCCCCTGGCGGGTGATCAAGCTCTCCGGGATCGGCTGCTCCTCCAAGTCGCCGGCCTACTTCCTGAGCATGGCGCACGGCTTCAACGCCGTCCACGGGCGCATGCCTGCGGTGGCCACCGGCGCCCTGCTGGCCAACAAGAATCTGCTCGCCCTGGGCGTTTCCGGCGACGGCGATACGGCCTCCATCGGCATCGGCCAGTTCGTCCACCTGCTGCGCCGCAATCTGCCTATCATTTACATCATCGAGAACAACGGCTGCTATGGTCTTACCAAAGGTCAGTTTTCGGCCACCGCCGACGTGGGCTCCAAGCTGAAGACCGGCGTGATCAACGACCTGCCCCCGATCGACACCTGTATGCTGGGCGTACAGCTTGGCGCCACCTTCGTTGCCCGCTCGTTCTCCGGCGACAAGAAGCAGCTCAGCGCCCTGCTGCACGCCGCCATCGCCCACCGCGGCACGGTAGTCCTCGACGTGATCTCCCCCTGCGTCACCTTCAACGACCACGAGGGCTCCACCAAGAGCTACTCCTACATGAAGGAGCACGAGGAGCCGCTGCACGAGATCGACTTCGTTCCATCCTTCCAGGAGATCGAAGTCGAGATCGAGCCCGGGACGGCCCGCGAAATCACCCTGCACGACGGGTCCCGGCTGACCCTGCGCAAGCTGGCCGAGGACTACGACCCCACCGACAAGATGGCCGCTTTCCGGGTCCTGGATGAATCCAATCGCACCGGCGAGGTCATCACCGGATTGCTCTACGTCGACACACACCGCCCCGACTTCCTGCAGCAGCTCCATCTACACGACCAGCCCCTGGCCCTGCTCCCCGAGAGCAAGACGCGCCCGCCGGAATCGGCGCTGCTGGAGATCATGGAAGAGCTGCGGTAGGGCGGACTTCAGCCCGCGCGGGGCTTCAGCCCCGCTTCGAGAAGACGGGGCTGGAAGCCCGGGTAGTGGGTCAGTTTGGCTGCCTCCGGTCTCCGATGCCGGGATCTGGCGGACTTGGCTCTGAAGCCGCAGACCAGCGGCCGCTCCGCCATAACTTCCGGCTACGCCGTCATCCGCCCGCGATCACCGGATAGCCAGCAGCCACATCTACGAGTCGGCGACTTCGCGTCCAAGTGATCCCAGGACGTGACGGCGTTTCTTAGTACCAATGATGTACACCTACGGAAAGGAGACAGAGCGTTCTGTCAATCGGGCGGGAACGGGTGGTACGGGGGCTTCTTGGTGGTGAGGAAGCGATCCTTGATGGATGGGTACCTGTCGACTGCGGCCTGCTCTCCGTAGTGGAGCAACTCCGGGACGGCAGTGACATCATCCAAACGCCAAGGGGTTGAGGGCATCTTGAAATCGATCCGCTGATAGCACTCTGGCCCGAGGACGTATTGCACCTGAAAATCGACGCCCTGCGATGCCGCGCCGCTTGCCACCTCAAAGAGCTTGTCGGCCCACCACAGGAGTCCATCATCACCGGGTGCTGGTTTCGCGTAGTACTCTGGCTCACCAGTTCCGATGGAGATCATGTGAATCTCGTCGAGGCGGAACGTCGGGTCAAGCTCATCTCGTTTTTCGATCCCGCAGATCTTCACCGCCTCGGCGTACGCGAGCATGGCGGGGTTATTCGCCCATAGGCCACCATCTGCGTAGGCGCTGCCAGGGCCAATACGTGGTTGGGGAAAGAACGTGGGTGCAGCCGAAGTGGCTAGAGCAACGTCGACTGCGGAGATATATCGGTCCCGAATGAATCTGGGTTGGTGGGGCGTTTTGAAGACGATGGTGCGGCCGGTGGTGAGATCTACCGCTGGTATCAGGGCGCGCGATGCTCTTGCGTCTT
This sequence comes from Terriglobia bacterium, assembly GCA_041477815.1. GTDB lineage: Bacteria > Acidobacteriota > Terriglobia > Bryobacterales > JACQDG01 > JBGOUV01. Next base: position 3,906 of record JBGOUV010000063.1, read on the forward strand.
CAAGGGTGCGAGTGCCGAATACCGCCGTGAGGAGTTCCCGCAGCGCATCGGATGTGTACTTTGATCGGTACAGTGTCGCCTCGTCCAAACTCCGGAACATCCACTTCGCCGCTTTCGCGCACAGCAGCTGCCACCTGGACAAATCGTCCGAGGCTCTCGGCGTAAATATTGCGGGGCCGCAATCCCGGTAGAGGTTACAGATCTTCTCGGCCGGCTCTCCGAGGCAAAGTGCGAGCGCGATGATCCCCCCGGTCGATGTGCCAGCTATCAGGTCGAAGTAATCGCTGATTGGGCATCCGATCTGTCGTTCCAGTTTGTATAGGAAGGCCGCGGCGAACGCCCCGCGAATGCCGCCGCCGTCGAGGCTCAGAATGCGGAACATGGCTACGTCTTGGGGGTGATGAGGGCCTGCACTGCGTTCCATTGGCGCCGAGCGAGCACATGGACTTTCAACGATGGCAGTCTCGTGCCGTCGCTGCTCTCCCACCATACGAGATCTTCTTCGGCCCGGGCTTCGTGCAGTTCCTCGGCGAATAACCGGTGGATGATCGAGCGCTCGGGGATACGCATGTTCGGGAAGATCACGAGATCGCTGCGCCGGGCGGCGTCGTTCGGCGTCACCTGTACGGCGCGCAGCACGGGAACGGGGCCGTCAGCGAAGTCGAGGGTGCCTTGATCGAGTTGGCGTTTTTCTCCCTGCTTGAGCCCGAGGGTTGCCTGGATGAGGAGCGCAGGTACTGGCCAGGATTTCACAATGCCGATCACCGCAGCCTGCTGGCTTGACTCTGGGCACAACTGGGTTCGAACGGCCTCGATGTTCTCCCAGGAGAGCGCCCCGTTTGCCATAGGGCGGACGATGTCCTTGAAATAGCCGAAGGTGCCTGCGATGACATCGACCATGCTCTCCTCCGGGTCCTTGTGGTCATGGACTGCATGGGTGCGGCGAAACGAGAGTCGCATTTGGTCTGTGAGGATGAGGAGATGGCCGAGTTCGTGCCATTTCGTGTAGTATGAACGGAAGCATTTATCTCCTCTGCAGTCGATCACGGAAACGAACGGCAGCTCCCACGGCCGCTTCGCGATGCGCCGGAAAGTGATTCCAAAAACGTCATCATCAAGGTCTTCAGGCAGGGATGCGAAAGACCGCTCGCCGAGCCGGGCGTAGCGGTCGCGCACCTCCAGCAACTCCTCATCGGACTTGATAACCTCGAATTTCGTGCCGAGTTTCGAGGCGACGATATCTAGGAGTTCGGTGAGGGTACGGCAGTCGGGAAAATCGCGGAGGAATCGGCGCACGCGCTTTTCACAGCATGCGAGGATGTCGCGGACCGGGTCGGCTGACGGCCTTATGCCGAGGTCCGCGGCGAGTGCGACGATTTCGTAGCGGCGGTTGAGCGGGGCCATAGCGCAATTACCCGAACACGCGCTTTATTGCTTGATGGAGCTGCTTCCAGTCATCGACTGTGAACCGTCGCAGTCCGCGGTTGCTTCTGCGCGCGATGACCGACCGATGCGCCTCAAGGAGTTCCACGGTGGCGGCATATGAGAGCTCAAGCTCCTGCGCCGCTTGCGACAGTTCTGGTGGGATGAGGACCGGTTCAACGGCCGACACATCAGCCATCTCGCCCCGGAGGAGGTAGTCGACCGAAGCCCCGAGCACGTTTGCGATCTTCAAGAGATTCTGCGCTCCAAGGTTGCGCTTGTTGTTCTCAACGTCGCTCAAGAACCCTTTGCTGAGTCCGGCGAGATCGGCGAGCCGATCCTGCGTCATCCGCATTTCCTCCCGAACATCCCGGATGCGGTCGCCAACAGTAGCCATTACGCTTTCCCTGGCTGAATCGCCATGTCCATATCCTATACTAGATTGAGAGCCGGAAGTAAAGAGATTTGTTCGCTTGACATTGCGAATAAAAGTTCGCTATTGTGATCTTAAGACCTGTTTTGTGAACTTGGGTCCCGGAGGTGGTTTGCATGGTAAGCACAACGCACGACCGGAATCTCGTGGTGGAGAAGACGGTTGATCTGCTAGATATCCCGCGGTCGTACTATGACCGGGCCGTTCAGCGCTACGAGTCAATCGGGGCTTGGTTGCACCGGCCGGAGTCCAAGGTCGCAGTGTTCAACCCGGCGGTCTACAGCCAGGGATCGTTTCGCCTTGGAACGGTCATTAGGCCAATCCTTCCGCGCGATGAATACGACCTGGACATCATCTGTGAAGTGCAGGCGCGGTCGAAAGCCGACATTACCCAGAAGGAACTCAAGGACTTGGTCGGCGAGGAACTGCGACTGTATGCCAAGGCGCACCACATCAAACCGGTGAAGGAATGCCCGAGGTGCTGGCGGTTCAACTATGCCGATCAGGTGAGCTTTCATATCGACACTGTCCCCAGTGTCCCCGAGGATGAGATGGTTATCCTGAATCTCATCCGTGTCGGCGTCGGGACGGATCTCGCGCAAAGTGCCATCGCAATCACATGTCAATCGCACGAGCAGTACACGGTCATTTGCTCTGATTGGCCGTCCGGGAACCCCTCGGGGTACGCGCTGTGGTTTGAGCGGCGGTTTACGGAACGGGCCTTGAGCAAGCGCAAGCTTCTCCTGCGCGAGGGGCTGTACGCGTCGGTCGAAGCTGTGCCGCTGTATGCGTTGAAGACGCCGCTGCAGCGCGCCGTCCAATTTCTGAAGCGCCATCGCGACGTCATGTTCCGCGAGGCTGTGGACCTTAAGCCCGTGTCGATCATCATCACGACGCTCGCGGCATTGTCCTACGAGGGCGAGGATGAGTTGTACGAAACGCTCCGCGGTGTCCTCGACCGGATTCCGCAACATATTCAGCGGTCTTCGCCCCGCATTGGAAACCCGGTAAACCCGGCGGAGGATTTTGCCGACCGCTGGAAGGATAAGCCGGAACTTAAGGAGCACTTTTGGCTTTGGTACGAGGCGGCGATCCGCGACTTCGATGCTATCGTCTCCGAAACGAGCGCTAGCCAACTACAGAAGCTCTCCGAGAGTCGCCTCGCCGCGAGAATGCCGGATGAGACGGCGAAAGCGTTGCTCGGGACACCTACGGCGAAGCGGGCGACGGTCGTGGCTCCCTCGATCGTCATCGCAAACCCGCCGAAACCCTGGAGTAATGCATAGTCCGTGGAGTGCGACCCTGCGTCGATTGGGGATCGATGATCTCCTACGACGGTTTCCGGATTTTGCGCTCAGGCCACAACGAGATGGCCGGATCGTCGTTGCGGGTGATCTCCAGTTCTCCGTAGTTGTCCCGAAGTTCGGGGCGATCGAAGACGCATTCAGCATCGAGATCCGCATTCCCGAGAACTTCCCGGCCACACTGCCGTCGGTCTTCGAACGGAACGGCCGAATTCCCAAGACTTACCACAAGATGACCGACGGTAGCCTGTGCCTCGGCTCGCCGCTCGGGCTGCGGCTGAAGGCCGGGCGAGGCAAGACGCTGTCGGCGTTCGTTGCGGCGGGCGTTGTGCCATACCTCGCCGGTTACTGCATTTATGAGAGAACCGGAGAGATGCCCTTTGGCGAGTTGGCGCACGGGACACCAGGGCTGCTGGAGGAATACGGACGGCTTACCGGGGCGAAGTCGAATGCTGCTTGCATCGGATTCATCGAGTGCTTGGGCTTGAGGAAGCGCGTCGCAAACAAGCGCATGTGCCCGTGCGGAAGCGGCCGACGCCTGGGACGATGCCATAACCGAAGGATCAACCCATTGCGAGGAGTCGCGAGCCGTGCATGGTATAGGGGCGCGGCGCGACAGCTAAAGGGTTCAGAGCAGTGACTTTTAGCGCACTACCCGTGGCTGATGAAGAGGGAGGCGACGCGGTACAGAGAGTAGCGAAACAAGACCACGAAGCGCTCTCAGGGAGAGCTGAAACCGCTGATTCGAAGGGAGATATCGACCGCAAATTTGCGGTCGGCGGGGAATGGGCACGACCTGGACGAAAAGCGCCTTACTCGTGGAAGTGCCGCCGCGCGGTTCCGGTCGAATGGTCGGCCACTCGAAAGTTGAGATTCAACCCCAGAATACGCATGTGGCTGTGGGCCCTCCCTTCCATCAAGCTGACCCACTACCGAAGCCCGCCGTACCAGGTACCCCGATCCCTGCTAGAATGTCCTCAGGGCATTTGGAAACGCCATGCGCACCGCGATCGTGTTTCTCGGGTTTGTGTCTTTGACCGGCGCTGCCGTTCCGCAGCAGACCGACAGTCAGATCCAGGTTCAGGTCAACGTCGTCAACGTCCCCGTCACTGTGACCGACAGCGAGGGCAAGTTCGTCTGGGACCTCGAAAAGACCGACTTCAGGGTCTGGGAAGACGGCAAGCAGGTGGAGGTTCGCTACTTCACCCGCGATCCCAAGCAGCCGGTCCACGTCGGCTTCATCCTCGACGCATCCAGCACCGCCCGGCTCTACTTTAAGACCTACCAGGAAGCGATCCAGGATCTGGCCTGGGCCCTCGTCCCCCCCGGTGATCGAAGCAAGGGGTTTCTGGTCGCCTACCACACCGAGCCGGAGTACTTGGTCAAGCCCACCTCCGATACGGAAACGATCGTCGAGAAGATCCGCAAGCTCAAGCCCGGCGGCGGCGCCGCTATGCTCGACGCCGTCTACAACGTCTGCACCAAGTACTTCACCGTCAAGGGTCAGCCCGGCGAGCCCAAGCGGGTGCTGGTCCTCGTCGGCGACGGCCACGACAACGCCAGCAAGACCTCCCTGGAGCAGACCCTGGAAGCCGCCCAGCGCGCCCAGGTGGTGGTCTATGCCGTGTCCACCGTCGCTTACGGCTTCACCAACGAGGGCGAGGCCAACCTCGTCCGCCTCACCGAAGAAACGGGCGGCCGCATCGAGCGGCCCCTGCAGAAGATCCACACCAAGGTGTCGGGCTATCTCTCCACACCCTCCGACGAAGGCAACTACGCGTATAAGGTCGGCACCGGCCAGTACGCCTCCGAGCTGGGCGGCAAACTCTACCAGGCCATCACCGAGATAGCCGGTGACGTAACCCATCAGTACGTCCTGGGCTACACGTCTCCCACGCCGCTCAAAGAGGCCAAGTTCCGCTCCATCAAGGTGGAGGTCCTGGTCAAGAACGCCGACGTGAAGATCCGGGCCAGGAAAGGGTACTACACGCCCGCGCCGTGAGCCGCGACCGTCAGGGCTCGTGGAGTTCACCCGCGCCGGCGGCGGTGCGGCAGTGGTGGATCTGGGGCTAGCGGCCGAAGCACTCGCGGTAGGCGGCGGCAATGCGGCGGCAGAAGCCGGGAACCGCAGCCGGTCCGACCAGGTTAATGGTGGAGCCGCCGAAGCCTCCGCCCATCATGCGGGCGCCGTGGACGCCTGCGATGGCGCGGGCGGCTTCGACCAGGAAGTCGAGCTCGGGGCAGGAGACCTGGTAATCGTCGCGGAGGCTGGTGTGAGAGGCGTAGAGCAAGCGGCCGGCGACGGCCAGGTCGGCGGCGGCGCAGGCAGCGATGAACTGCTCCACGCGGTCGTTCTCGGTGATGACGTGGCGGGCGCGGCGACGCTCGGGGTCGGGCAGGGCGGCGGTCTGGTCGAGGGTGGCGTCGCGGAGGGAACAGCCGAGGAGGGCCTCCGCTTGCCGGCACTCCTGGCGGCGGCGGTTGTATTCGCTGGAGGCCAGCTCGTGCCCGACCATAGTATTCACGGTTACAATCTCGCAGCCGGGGGGCAGGGGCGCGGGCCGGTAGTCGAGGGTGCGGCAATCGATGCGCAGGGCGTGGTTCGGGCGGGCGAGCAGGGAGATGAACTGGTCCATGATGCCGCACTGCAGGCCGATGAAGCCGTTCTCGGCGCGGTGGCAGGCGCGGGCGATTTCGAGGGCCGGGAGATCGGCCCCGGCCAGGGCGGCCAGGGCCAGCGCGACCGAAACTTCCAGGGCCGCGGAAGAGGAAAGACCGGCGCCCATGGGGACGGTGCTGGAGATCTCCAGATCGGCGGCGGGGAGGCGGACTCCCAGGCGGGCCAGCTCCACGGCGACGCCGGCGACATAGTCGCTCCAGTCGCCGTGGCGGTCGAGGCGGTCGAGCGGCCAGGATTGCTCGCGGCGGAGGTCGAGGGTGCGGGCGGTGAGGCAGCCGTTGCCGGTGGGCGTGGCCCGGACGCGGCAGTCCAGATCGATGGCCGCGGGCAGGACCAGGCCGTCGTTATAGTCGGTGTGCTCGCCGATGAGGTTGACGCGGCCAGGGGCGCGGAAGAGGCGCGAGGCGTTCATCGGCGGGTCAGCCAGAGCATCACGCCGCCGAACACCAGCATGCTCAGGCCGCTGTAGAGGTTGACATTGATCGTGGCCAGCGGGGCGTGGAGGTCGGGTCGCAGGAGTCCGTAGCCGGCCAGCAGGACGCCGAGCACGCTGAACATCAAGCCGATCGGGTAGCGCAGGTCCATATATCTACCAGAAATACCAGTTGAGTGCCAGCAGGATCAGGGTCACGATGACGGCGAGAAGAACCGGCCGGCCGTGGCTGACGGGCATCTCCGTAAGGCCCCAGACCAAGCCGCGCATCTCGTCGTCACGCTTGGGGCGGGTGGCCAGGCTGACGGCGATGGTCGCCAGGAAGCACGCGGTCCAAGCCACGATGGCGATCCAGAAGTTCTGGGCCATGGTGGACGGGAGATGGTGGAGATCGGCGAGCCAGGCGCCCTTCCCCTCGGCCAGGGTAAGGCCGTGGGTGAGGGCGGCGCCGAGCGTGCCGGCGAGCAGTCCGGCAAAAGCGCCGTGGCCGGTGGCGCGTTTCCAGAACATCCCCAGCAGGAAGGTGGCGAACAAGGGCGCGTTTACGAAGCCGAAGACCAACTGCAACAGGTCCATGATGTTGTTGTAGATGGTGGCGAGGTAGGCGGCGCCGATGGAGATCAGGATGCCGGCCACCGTGGCGAGGCGGCCCACGTGCAGGTAGTGGGCATCGGTGGCGCCCGGCCGGATATGCGTCTCGTAAATGTCGCAGGTCCACACGGTGTTGAACGCGGTCACGTTACCGGCCATGCCGGACATGAAGGAAGCCATGAGCGCGGTGATGCCGACGCCGAGCATCCCGGAGGGGTAGAACTGGGCGAGCAGGGTGGGGAAGGTCTGGTCGTAGTCGAAGACGCCGGACGCCTTCAGGGGCAGGGCGTAGCCGGAGCCGGCGGTCTTGGTGAGGGCCATGGCCACCAGTCCGGGCAGGATGACGATGAAGGGGATAAACATCTTGGGGAAGGCGGCGACCAGCGGGGTACGGCGGGCGGCGGACATCGACTCCGCGGCCATAGCGCGCTGGATCAGCAGAAAGTCGGTACACCAGTAGCCAAACGACAAAACGAAGCCGAGGCCGGCCACCATGGCGAAAGCGTCGACGCCCATAGGGTTCTGGCCGGCGGTGGACATAAAGCGCCAGGAGGACGTCATCACCTCGGGGAGACGGGCACGGAGCCCGTCCCAGCCGCCGACCCGGACCAGGCAGAGGATGGCCAGCGGGCTCAGACCGAGCGTGATGAGGAAGAACTGCAGGACCTCGTTATAGATGGACGCGGTGAGGCCGCCGAGAAAGATATAGACCAGCACGATCCCCGCCGATAGCAGCACGCAGGCCGTGAAACTCCAGCCGAGCAGGAGTTGAAAGAGGCGTCCGAGGGCGTACATGGAGATGCCCGAGGAGAAGACGGTCATGGCGGCGAAGGTGACGGCGTTGAAGGTGCGGGTCTTTTCGTCGAAGCGGAGCTTGAGGTACTCGGGGACCGACCGGGCGCGCGAGCCGTAGTAAAAGGGCATCATGAACAGCCCCACGAAGATCATGGCGGGGATGGCGCCGACCCAGTAGAAGTGGACGGTCATGATGCCGTACTTGGCCCCGGAGGCGGCCATGCCGATGACCTCCTGGGCGCCGAGGTTGGCGGCCACGAAGGCCAGAGCGGCGATCCAGAGCGGGATGGAGCGGCCGGAGTGGAAGAACTGATCGCTGGAGCGGACGCGGTGACGCAGCCAGTAGCCGATGCCCAGGACAAAGGCGAAGTAGATGGCCAGGATCAGGTAGTCGATGGGGGCCAGGGTCATGGGGTGACGGCGGAGGAAGAGTATAGCAGTGGGCGTGATAGGATGAGCACATGATTCGCATCGTCGCCATCCTGGGTAGCGTGCGGTCGGGCAACTACAGCGCGAAAGCACTGGCGCTGGTGCAAGACGAGGTCGAGAGGCACTCGGAATTCGCCTGGGAGGTGGTGGATCCGGCCAAGCTGCACCTGGCCTTTCCGGGCGCTGGGGGAGATCCGGCGGAGGTCAAGAAACTGCGGGAGACCGTGGCCGGAGCGACCGGTGTGATTTTCGCCACGCCGGAATATCACGGCAGCTTCAGCAGCGTGACCAAGCTGGTGATAGAAAACTTGGGATACCCCTCGGTGCTCGCGGGTAAGCCGGTGACGCTCTTGGGCGTGGCCGAGGGACGGATCGGGGCGATCAAGTCCCTGGAAGCCCTGAGCAGCGTCTGCGCGCATGTGGGCGCCATTGTTCTGCCGGGACCCGTGTCGGTGGCGCAGGTACAGCGGATGTTCGACGCCGAGGGCCGGTGCACGGACCCCCGGGTGGAGAAGATGATCCGTTCGGTGGCGACGAACCTGATCGATTACATCAAAGGCAGCATCTGCCCCAGGGTGGCGCTGGAGGCGATGGTCAGAGGCGGTTCAGGCTGAGGGTGGTGCTGGAGGAGGGGGTCGAACCCTCATGCTCAGTGAAGAGTGCGGGATTTTGCCCGAGTATGACAGTCTAGCCGTGGTGAGATCCATTCACCTTCTGGTATCATCACATACCGATGACTCGTCTGCGCGCCGAGTTTCATTTCAGCGTGAGGTTGCTCTGGACCGCAAAGAATGCACTGGGCCGGTCGATCAGCTTTGAACGGGACGGCCATAGGATCGATGTCGTTCTCCCCGAGGATGAAAACAGCTTCAATCTCGGGGAACCTCACGAGATGGAGTCCTTCGCCATCGGGCGCCCCATTCGACGGCTCGGAGACCGAGCCGAAGCAGTGGGTGTCGGTGCGGATCATAAAGGTGGTCATCCGGGGCGACGTCGAGGGGACCGGCGAGGCCGGCGAGTACTTGAAGAATGTGTTCCCGGTCGCCGAGGGAGCAGCAACCGAATTCGTCGATCGGGTGCGTCTGCTCGGGCAGGTATGGCTAGGAATGCGTGGCGAGCCTCAACCGCTTGCCGGCTCAGGGAACGTTTTCAACGACGAGTCCGGTGAGCGGATCAAGATTTCCTACGGCGGGGTGATTTCTGTGAAACTCCCGACACCGGACCTGGCCCTCACTGACGCCGGTCTCTCCCGGCTGCAAGAGGCGTCGGCCAAGCAGGAACCTCAGCCCCTGCCGGAGGTTCTGCTGGCCGACGCGCTCCATATCGCAACAATGGACCGGCCGGATTTCGGCCGAGCCATCCTCATCGCCGCTGTGGCCTGCGAAGCGAAAGTGAAAGCGACGCTGACGACCAAGGTGTTCGCGGCGGGCCGGCCACTTGTCGATGTTCTCCTGAGCAATCCTCGCGATTACTCGATGCGGGCCGTATCCCTGTTCGACACCGCGATGAAGGCTGCGGTGGGCCGGTCCCTCAAAGGGGACGACCCGAAGTTGTACAAGCTGATCGAGAAACTGATCGAATACCGAAACGCCGTGGCGCATACGGGGAAGGAACCGCCCAAGGTGGAGCCAAGGCTATTGCTGTCCGCAGCCTGTGCGCCATTGGTCAAGGAACACGATATCACAAGCCTGCCCTGTCCGCTGCTGCAAGTCGGGCAGCGTCGTCCCGCGCAACCGGCAGCACCGCCCCGCCGCGGTCTCAGTAGCCGCCAGGTATGGCCGGCGGCAACGTGCTGACCTCCGGATACAACTGCATCCGCTGCTGCAACCGCCAGAGATACAGAGCGGAGCGGGCGCCGCCATTGGGGTGGGCGCTGGACCAGTACCGGCCCAAATCCGCCGGGTTGGTGTCGGGCGGGAGCTTATGTTCTTTGGTGATCTCGTCCAGCCGCCGTATGGCCAGCTCGAAGTGGCGCTCCTTGTCGGTGAGCGTGTCCAGCGGCAGCTTCCAGCCGACGCAGAAATAGCCGGGTAGTTGGGTATAGCCGTGGAGCCCGCCCAGGCGTTTGAGCAGCTCGGCCTTCTCGCCCTCGGTCTCCGCCATCCCCAGGTACTTCTCGAGTTGGGCCTTGGTCACACCGTCGACCTTGGTCTCGGTTCCGCGCAGGAGGCCGACCAGTTTGTCGTGAAGCTCCGGAACGAAGCGATACGACGCCCGGCGGCCCTCCGACTCGTTGGCCGTAATGGCCGCCAGCAGAGCGCTCTTGGCCCGGTCGCCGCCGGTGGCCTTGTCGATCTCGGCCCCGCAGCTCTCGCGGACCCGCATCATCAGCTCACGCTCCGCCTCAATACTATACGGCGGGGTTACCCCAGAAACGCGCTCCGGCGGCCGCCCCCGGTGAGAGGAAGGCGGTACCCGATCATGGTGAATTGATCGAGGGCGAACAGCACGACGCTTTCGCATAATTCTCCCATAGCCAGACGGCGTTCCCAGTTCCAAGGTTCCGAGGAGTTATGTACACCGACCAGATGCGCCATCCGATTCCGCGGAAATCCGCGTCCCAACGGGAGCCGGATCGACTCCCGGCTCTTGTTCAGGTTCCGAGACCCGGTATAGGTGAAATTCTCCGTCTTGAAAACGTCCAAGTTCTCCGGGACCCATTGCCCCGGCAGATTCACCACCCGCGTCAGCGGATAATCGTTCACATCCGGCGGATACAGCACCTCGAACTTCGTCAGGGGATACGCCGCTTTTACAAAGTTCGTGATCGCCAGCGTAAACTCTCCGATCAGATTCGGAAGAAACGCGGCCTCCTCAGGCCACGGCGCCGGCGACTCGCTGTTGTTTCCGAAGACGTGTATAGGCCTCCCGTACTGCGCCTCGAACGCCGTCTTCGTATAACTATCATAGAACGGCATGCCCCCGTGTGTCCAGGAGGAAGATGAGCCCGTGTTGCCGGGAAAATACCACCATTGAACCTCCCCGAATTGCAAGTAGGGGGCCACTTCGGCCTCGTCCATCACCTGGGCCATGTCTAGATACACTTGTTTCCAATAGTTTAGGCTGGTTGGGGAGAAGTTGGTCTGGAGCGCCGGGGTGGTAAGAAGTACCGGCTCGTCGTCCGGATAACGCTGGGCGATTCCGGCAGTTAGGGATGAATCGCCGTCCTTCAACTCCAGGCTGAAGGCCGCCGCCACGCCGATTCCGTACCCCTGGAGGGCCGCGTAGTAGGCCCGGTGCCAGTCCCGGACGGCCCGGTTCAGCCGGGGAACTACGGTGAGATCGGTGAGCCACACGCCCTCCACGCCGCCCGTGAAGGTAGTGCCGCCGGCCACGGCGCGCATAGTTCCGGTGTACGGCGTCGCCGCCAGGGTGAGGCTGTTGCCCGCCGTTCCCAACACCCGCGCCTGGATGGTGAGCACCGTCCCCGCCGCCGCCGCCCACACTCCGGTCGATCCGTTGTTGATCAAGTATTCGAAAGCCTTCGCCACGCTCTCCAGGGTGTCGGTGATCAAGGTAACCCGGGAGTACACCGTGCCCGAGATGGTGATCTGTACTACCTGCCCGAAGACAGCTTCGCCCTCGAACGTCACCGTGCCCTGGGCGTAGACGTTGGCCGGATTGGTCAGCTCGTAGAACAGCAGCGCCCCGACGTAGTGGTTCGCCCGCCCGGTGAATCCCAGCATCTTCATCATCCAGGCGACGCGCTCGGGGGCCAGGGCCAGGGAGTGGTCGGTGTCCCAGTCCGTGGCCAGGGTTTGCTTGGCGTGGACCGGCTGTTCGCTCACCGTGGCCGCCGGTACGGCCAGCTCGAAGAAGTCGAACCAGAAGCTGGCGGTCGTGACCGTGACCACCACGCTGTGGCTCCCCGGGCCGAGCTGGCCCAGGTCCAGGCGCAGCAGGAAGTCTTCGTCGGGGATGCCCAGGTTGAATACCTGGCTGGTCCCGGCGTCGACCTGCACCGACACGCTCCCCACCCCCAGCGCCCGGCGCGAGCCGAGGTACAGCCGGTGGGTAGTCTGGGCCTGGTAGTCGAGCCGGCAGGTGGCGCCGGTTTGGGTGGTGTGCCGGATGGTGCCGCCGTCGTAGTTGCCGCGCTCCTGGGTCCAGGCGCCGGCGTAGAGGATATTCCGGTGATCGTCCCCGAAACGGCGGCTGTAGGGTCCGGCCACTTGGTAGGCGCGGCCCGCACCGGTAACGGTCCAGCCCGACACCACCACCACGAACTCCGACCGCTGGTACGCCGCCGGTTGCAAGGCCGCGGCGTAGGTCCAGCGCAGCTTGCGGACGTTGGTGGTCGGGATGGCCCCCAGCACCGGGTCGGTGAGGGCGCTGAAGTTCAGCGTCACCTCCCACTCGGTGGGTGAGGCGCCGCCGGTCATCTGCTGGCTGGCGGGGGACCATTCGGGCGATCCCAACACCCCCAGCATATTACCCTCGGCCCCGTTCTGGTTGTTGGTCAGAACGATCTGGTCGCCGATCAGCACCTCGGCGGTGACGGTCGTAGAAAACGTGTTGATATTCAGCTTCAGGTCATCGAGGACGGTTTGGACCGTGTCGGAGCCCGTGACTTGGTGGTAGTAATGCTCATCCAGCCAGGACAGCTCGACGTAGGCGCCGGGGACGAGGGTTCCGCTGAGGGTGAACGTGGCGGTGGCCTTGACGAAACTGCCGGCCGTGGGTGTATCGTGGTCCTTCAGCTTGACTCGCCAGACCTGCTCGGCGCCGGTGGCGTCGGGCGCCCAGATCCGCAGGTACGGCCAATCGACCGTGGGGTAGAGGCCCGACTCCATGGGGATGCAGTTGGTGCGGGTCTCCCGGTAGGTCAGAGTAAGGCCACTGAGGTCACCATTCGGCAGGTAGCGGTAGAGAGGGTGCTCGAAGACGTTATCCCGGTTCCACTCGATGACCACCCAGTCGAACTGCTGCCGCCAGGAGCCGGAGGTGGTGTACCCGCTGGGGCCGGCGTTGCTGAGGGCCGCGATTCCGGACGGCCGGAAGAAGTAGCACTGCAAGTCGCGGTCGGGCCGCAGTTTTTCCAGAGTCTCAGACATAGCTTGTACGGCGGCCCCCCCGGGCCGCGCCGGGCCCCCTGGCCCGGCCTCCCGGTAGCTGCTGCCGGGACGTCATAGCCGGATGGTCACCGTCAGATCGCGACCCGGGTAGGTAGTCCCGACCGCCAAAATATCCAGCGTCAACGTGGATCCCGCCACCAGCACCGGCAGCTCGGCGCCGTTCACCGCGTCGCCTATAGTCTCTCCGTCTGCGATCGAACACGTGGCGATGATCTCCGTTCCCTGCTTCACCCTCACCTCGATCGCCGCTCCCACCGGCGCCACCTTTACCTCGGCGTAGATGTCGCGGATGGAAAAGCTCTCCTGGACCGAAACGCCGGGGACCGCGTCGTCCAGGATGGCCAGGATGCCCTCCACCTGGAAGTTGAACTGGCCGCCGGAGAGCGTCCGCTGGCCGCCGTCGACGAGCTGGGTATAAGCGTTGATCGTGGCGTTGCTGGGGCCGAAATCGTTGGTGACGAAGAACTCCGCGCTGGCCAGCCGGATGTCGGGCAGCCACTCGCTGTGGCTCCAGTTGCCGGCGGCGGCGGTCGCGAAAAACTTCCGCTCGAACGGGACTACCACCGTCCGATTCTTCAGCCGGTAGAGCTTGGCCCCGGCCGGGTGGGCTGACGCGGTGCTGCCGTGATAGGCCCGCTCCACCGTATACTCCAGGCCTCCGCCCCCCACCGCCGTTACCTTCATGATTTCGAACTCGACCTGGACCAGTTCGCCGGCCAACGCCCCTGCGGCCGTGTTCAGGGTCAGGAGAGTCTCGCTGTCATCGACCGCCGCCGCCAGCTCTACGACACTCACGCCCTGCAGCTCGTCGCGATAGTGCAGCCGGAAAGTCCCCGTGGCGATGCCCTGGGTATTAGGCAGCTCGGGGAAGCCGATACCCAGAAACCGGAGCATGCCGTCGCCACGGGCCGAGGTGCCGAAAGACGGCGGCGGCGGCACGCCCGTATCCGCCACGCCGGTGCCGCCACCGCCGATCCGCCACCGCGTCACCACCGCCAGCGCCTCGGGCGACTCGATGTTGCTGGCGTTCGCCGACCGCCCGCTGATCTGCACCACCCGATCCCGCAGGTTGGGGATCTGGAACCGCGCCGGACTCGACCGCGACCGCCCCCCGAAGTGCCACGCCGCCTCGCTGACCACAAACTGCGTGGTACCGTCCGGCACGACGTCCCAGTTGCGATTCACCGTCAAGGTCGTCGCGGTATGCGACGTGATCGACCGCTCCTGTCCCGCCCCCTGGCCGCCCACCAGCCGCACTACATGCCCGATGTAGGCGTCAGCGGGCATGTTCAAACTCGTGTCGCCGATCTGGTTGGCCCCGGTGATGGTGGCGAACTTCTCCTCGGTCTCTTCCATCCGCCAGTAGAAGTTGGCGTGGTCGTAGCTCGGGTCGGGCGCGCCCGTGAGCTGCGCCTCCAGGCCTGTGTCCGTAAACTCGCTCGACACCGCAGCCGCGCTCGCAATCCGGTAGAGCTGCGTCGGCAGCTCGCCCCGGTAGACGTTGCAGCTCACCGTCCCCGCGGTAAAACTCAGCCCGTTCAGCCGCACGCTGTTGGTGCTGCTGCCGGCCGGAATCTTGGCCCGGACGCTGAACGACGGGCTCCCCTCCTGGCCGTCCGAGTCGATGCCCGTGACGGCGTAGTAAAAGGTCTGGTTGCCGGCCAAGGTCCCGCCGGACGAAGAGATCGTCGCTTGCAGGCTCAGAATCGGGATGCCCGCCCGGCGCGACTGGCCCGCCACCGGCGGCGTGAAGCTCACCTCCACCTCGGTCAGGATGGTGCCGTCGGTTCCGGTGACCTGTATCTCCACGATCTGGTAGCGCTCCTGCCCGTTCTCGTCCCGCTCGTTGCCGGCGATCGGATTCGGCAGTCCGGTTCCCACGCCGGGCTGGCGGCGCGTCTCGGGGATCAGCGAAAGCTGGCCGTTGGTGTCCTGGTACCAGGCGTCGTTGTGGATCTGGGCCGTCAGATGCACCGTCCGGTAGTTCATCCCCGGAGCGATCTTCAAAATCCGGAACGGCTGGCTGACCAGGCCCTCTTTCCCGTAGGTGACGGTAATAATGTCCCCCACGCGCTGGAACAGCGCCTTTACCGTAGTGTCGAACTCGATGTAGCGGTTCCCCTGGATGGATTTGTCCAGGATGAACTTCAGGACCCGCGCCGCCTGGTCGTAGGTAGGTATGCCGTCCACCAGCACGCGCCCGGTGATCTCCTGACCGGTGCGGGCGTAGTCGTCCAGGTCCACGATGGCGAAGCTGTCCTGCTGGTACTCGTTGTACATGTCCTGGAATTCGATGGAGAAGCGGTTGGGCGTGTCCGCCGTGGGACGCGCCCAGAGCTTCACCGTGGAGGCGCCGCTGGTCTCGCGCCGGATCCCCGACGGCGGACTCCCGCCCGTGCCATCGGCGTAGACATAGGCCGGCCAGCCTCCGTTGACCGCCGCCGGGGCGTTGGACCCCTCGGGCTTCTGCGGCTGCTGCAAGGCCAGGCTGTTCTCCACCCGCACCCCGAGCTTCGCGCCCGCCGTGTAGCTCAACTGCAGCCGCGCGTTGTTCCGGACCCCGCGGATGACATCGGCGGCCATCCGCCGCGCGCGCGCCAGCAGGTTGCACTGGAACCGCCGCACCGACACCGCGTTGCCGTTGTTGTCGATCGCCGCGATGGTCTCGTCGCAAAACGCCGCCGCCGCCGCGAAGCTCGGCAGGTCCAGCTCGCCCAGCAGCCACCCGCTCCGCCGCAGGACGTCGAGCAGCACCCAAGCAGGGTTATTGGAAAAACCAAAGCCAACGAAGTCCCCTTGGGCGTCGAAGCTCTCCAGCTTCATGCCCTCCACCAGCGCCCGCACTCGCGGCAGGCTCGTGCCGTTGTGGATCTGGTTGGGCACCACCACCGAAAGACACGCCATACTGCCGTAGGGATCGCCCTCGGCGAAGTCCGGGCTGAAGCCTCCCTGGCGCGTGCCGGCGCTAATGACGTTGTACCAGCCGCTGCCGGTCATGTTCCGGCCCGCTACGCCTGCTGGAATCTCGACGTCGTTGACCACGATCTTCAGTACCTGGTTCACCTCGCCCAATCCCAGCAGTACCTCCATCCGGGTCAGGTTGCCGTCGTTGCGCGAAAAAACCACCAGCGGCTCGGTCCAGACCGTCCCATAAAGGAGCGGGACGAAGTCGTTGTAGCGGGCCTCGTTGGACTGCACCGGCGACTCGTGGCTGCCACGCTCGCCGTAGCTGCGGACGCGGATCACCGGCGGGACGTACTCGATGCCTCCGAACCGCCGCGTAAGGTTCGCGGCGCCGTCGCTATCGAACATCCCTCGCGCCTGGCAGTCGGCCTTGGTGAACCGGCAGCTCGTGAACGGCAGCCCGCCCGGACCAAGGTTCCCGACCCCGCCCGGCAGCCCCGCCGCATACCCGCACCGGAAGAACCGCGAGAAACGGCCCTCGGGGCCGCCGTCGAGCGCCTCCTGCCGCTGCGGCTCGGTCGCCGGAAACTCCCAGGGACATCGTCGCTGGATCCGCACCGGCGGCAGCAATACCCGCTGCATGCTCATCCGGTTGGTGGCGGTGAGGCGGAACGTCTCCTCGCCGATCTCGTCGGGCGGGTTCAGGATCCCCAGAAACAGGACCAGGCTCTCGCTGGCCGGCGCGTTGGCGATCAGGTCATAAAAGAGAAACGTCGCCCGCAGCTTGGCGCCCTTCCAGCCCACCGCCGTCTCGATCTGCGAAAAGTGGGAGTCGGCATTAGCCAGGGTGAGCGACAGCTTGGGCACCGCGTCGATGCCCTGCTCGCTGGCCGTCTGGATCTCGAAAAGGTTGTGTCGCAGGACCCGCGCCGCGTAGACCTGGGTCTCGAAGGTGATCTGGTGCGTGCTCCAGCGTTCGATCTCGCCGTTGGCCAACGTCGCTTCGAACAGCAGCAGGGGCGTTTCGGCGACGACCCTTTCCTTTAGGTTTGCGATGGTGTCCATGTGATGGAAATGACCCCGGCGTGCTCGCCCGGTCCGGTAGCGTGGTCTTCGAGCGTGTCACTCGAAAACCGCGCCCCCGGGTGTACGCCGTCCAGTTGGAGAGTCTTCTTGTAATTGGATACGGCCGGCTGCGCCTCAAGCTGCGCTCCGTAGACATCTATGGCGCCCGGTGCGACCACGCGAAACTCCACGGTCTCGCCGGCGCCGCCCCCCGCCGCGCTGAGGCTGTAGCGCCGCCATTGGCCGCCGGCGTCGATCGCGACCGACGCGGCGTTCAACTGCAGGGCCGCCCCCGACTGCGAGGTGCGGGCCCAGACGCTGGCCGCGTACCGCAGCGCTTCCGGAATCGCCAGCGTCTGGCTGAGGGTTCCGGCGCCGGTCAACTGGCTCGCGTCCGTCCCGCCGAAG
>JBGOUV010000587.1:0-2891 GCA_041477815.1 Terriglobia bacterium
GACCTCGACCACGTCTACCTCGAGGGTCAGGGGCACATCGACGCGGAGATGGCGGCCCAGCTCGAGGCGCACCGACTCCGGGGCCGGCCGGAAGCCGGGGGCAGTGGCGGCGAGGCGCCAGGGTCCGAGCGGCAAAGCCGGAAAGGAGTAGTCCCCCAGGGCGTCGGAGCGGGTGGCGCGGGTGAGGCCCGTATCGAGGTGCCGGGCCTCCACCGCGGCGTTAGGGACCGGCGCGCCGGAGGGGTCGACCACGCGCCCGCTGATCCGGCCCGTGGGGGTTTGGGCCAGCAATTCACCACAAAGACACCAAGACACCAAGAAAACGGATCTATTCCGCCACAACCGCAATCGCCTCCACCTCCAGCAGCAGCCCCCGGCTCAGGCCCGCCTGTACCAGCGTAGCCGCGGGCGGGTTCTGCCGGTTCAGGTACTGCGCCCGCACCCGACGCAGCTCTTGGGTATTCGCCAAATCCGTGACGTAGTAGTTAATCTTTACGATGTCGTCGAATTTTGCGCCTGCCGCGGCCAGGCACTTCCCAATGTTCTTGAAGGTGTTCTCCGTCTGGGTGGTGAAGTCCGCCGGCATCTGGCCGTTGGCCGAGCCCCCCTGGCCGGAGACAAACACCATCCGCCCGCTGCGGGAGCTGACCACGTGCGTGTAGCCCGTAGGTTGGGGCAATCCCTCGGGGTTCAAGAACTGTTTGGCCGGTCTCTGGGCTGGCATGACGAACACCAGCATGACACCAATGGCGGCGAAGGTCCATTTCTGCATGATTCTCACCTCATCGAAGGCGCAAGACGCGCGCGGCGTTGCCGTAGAAAATTTTCTGAAGGGCGTCCGGAGAGGGGGCCAGGCGCCGGAGGGCGGCGATCTGCTGCGACCCGGAGCAGCCGCTGCCGGCCCCGTCCCGGTCGCTGCAGTCCGACCCGTAGAGCAGCTTGTCCTGGTGGCGGGCGAGGAAGGCCCGCGCGTGCGCCTCGTCGCGCAGCAACGCGTTGAGCCCCGACCCGGCCGACAGGTCTCCGTACATGTTCGGGTAGTCCGAGAGCAGCCGGTCGCTGATCCCCCCGGCCGCGAGGGGCGTTTTGGGGTACATGACCGCCTGGTCGTGGTTCTTGTCGATGTTGCCCCACCAGGTCTGGGCGTGGCCGATGAAAACCACCTTGGGATACTTCTCCAGAATCTTGTGGAACCGCTCGATGCCCAGGTTGTAGACGCCGTGCTGGAAATGCATCAGGACGGGCACGCCGTGTTCTTGAGCGATGTCAAAGACGAGCTGCATGGCCTTGGAGTCGCACTCCACGTTGAACTTCTGCTCGCCGATGCCAATGGCTCCGAGCTTGAGATATTTCTCGATCTCCTGGCGCGTGCTGGGAATGTCCGGCAGCTCGTTGGCGAAGAAGTAGTATTCCCCGGGTCGTTCCTTCACGATCCGCAGGACGGTCTCATTCCCACCCGCCCCGGCGGCCAGGCCGAACTTCGATCCCGCCGGCAGCAGGACGGTCTTCGTGATGCCCATACGCCGCTGGTGGGCGAGGAGCTGCTCGTCGGTGCGGCCCGAGTAATTGGTGTGCTGGTGGATGTCGATAATGGCGCCGGCGGACTGGGCGGCCAGGGTGGCGGCGGAGGTGACGAGGAACTGGCGTCGTGTCATCCCCCTAGGATAAGACAACTTCGTGGAGGGTGGGGCGTCCGGCTTATCCTCGTACCACCGAGCGAGTCCCCGCCACCGAAATAAAGGGGTCCATCCTTCCGCGCAACCTTCTCGAGCGGGCGCCGGCTGCTCCCGGGTCCAGGAGGGCAGCGCCTCCGCAATCTACCGGGACTTCGGCAGCCACAGCCGCATGGCGGCGACATCCTCATGGTCCGGCCCCAGCATCGCACTGAGCGCGCCGATGGCCTCCCGCATGGGCTTGGCCGCCTCCTTCGCCCGGCCGGCCTCGACCAGGAGCCGCGCCGTCTCGAACTTCCAGAAATGGAGCGAGGCGTGCCCGGCCGACAGCGCCCGCTGCTTCAGGCGGGCGGATTCCCGGTAATGCGCCAGCAAGCGGTCATACTCCGCGGCCGTCCAAGGCTCCGCGGGCGCCGGAGGCGGACCGGTGATCCCCCGCAGGTGCGGCGGATTCCGAAACTCCGGCGTCACCCGCTGGATGTACACCGCCGGGATGGAGGGCTCGCCCTCCCCACAAGCCACGTAGAACAAACCTCGCGCGGGCGCCACCTGCCGGCGGCAAGGATCCTTCTGGCCCGCCGGGGGCTCGAGTTGCAGCGCCTCTTCCTGGATCTGCCGTGGCGTAAGGCCCCAGGCAGAAGGCTTTTCGCCGGCGGGAGCGGGGGTTAGGTACAAAGTATCCAGGCGGCCGGCGTTAAACAGGGCGCCCAGGCGGATCTTGCCGTCTCCCAGCTCATAAACCAAGTACCCGGGACCGCGGCGGACCGGAGAGCCCAATGCCAGGATCACCTTGTCCATCTCCACGCTGCCAAAACCCCACGGCCCGCGCAGGACTACTACAAAGGGTTTGAGGGGATGGCCCAGGCCGCGCTCGGCTAGGGGAATGCGCAGCTCCACGCTGCTGTCGTAAGCCTGCGGCTCGACTTCCGAAGCCAGCTCCACCCACACGATCTCCATTGACGCGAGACCCTTGGACTTTCCCGGCTGCACCCGGCCCAAGGAGAGTGTGAACTTGATCGCCATGCCGAACAGGATCAGGGAGGCAATCAGGAGCGCCCGCTCCACATGGTCGCTGCCAAAGCGGCGCTTTTTCTTGGGAGGCGGCGCGGGCTCGTCGTCGACCAGATGTTCGTTTCGTGGCATTGCTGAGATATTGTCATCCCAGCCTAGCCCAAGAGTAATAGAACAGAAGCCCTAGGACGGCGCCGGGATTCTTCC
>JBGOUV010000286.1:0-8975 GCA_041477815.1 Terriglobia bacterium
CGCGTCCGTGGGATGGAATGTGGGTGGCGGCGGGGGCGCTGCTGATCAGTTTTCTGGCGACGATCTACCCGGCGCGGAGCGCGACGCGGATTGCGCCGGTGGAGGTGTTGCGGTACGAGTAAGGTTAGGCCGCGCGCTCGAGTTGGCTGACCCGAGACTCCAGTTCGTTGAGCCTGGTCATGATCTCGGAGTGGTTCTGAGTCATCTCCGAGCGCATCTGAGCCATCTCGGCGCGCAACTCGGCGCGCATCTGGGCCATCTCGGCGCGCAAAGTGTCGCGGAGACCGTCGATACGGCCGATCATCTCGGCCCGCAATTCGTCGATGCGCTTGTTGAGGTCATTGATCCGGTTGTTGACGTCGTTGATCCGGTTGTTGAACTGGGCGCTCAAATCGTTCATGCGCAGGTTGTTCAGGAGGATACCGACCAGAACGGCCAGCGTCGGCAGGACCGCCGAGATGAATAGTTGGACGTTGCTCATACCGCATCCTGAGCATAGCACAGCCTGGCCAGCCAATCCTGCAGGATCGGCCCGGCGGCGGACGGGATGCGGTGGGGGCCTTCCAGCATGTGGAACTCTACATTGGGGATATAGGTACGGAGGCGGCCGGGGTAGGACTCGGTGCGGGCCGGAGGGTAGAACTGGTCGTCGCGCGTGGCGATGTGTAAGGCGGCGGCGGTGGTCTTCTGGTAGGGGCTGGTGTCCCAGTCGCCGGGGAGGCCGCCGCAGATGTTGATCGCGCCGCGGAGGGCGTCCGGGTAGGTACAGACGAAGCGGTAGTTAAGAGAAACGGACTGCGAATAGCCGAGGAGTACGGCGGGGAGGCCCAGCTCGCCGAGGACATGGCGAATCATGTCGTGGTGGAGGCGGCGGGAGTGTTGGGGCTCGAAGCCGGTATTCCAGTTGAAGGCCACGCGGGAGCGGGCCGGGTCGCCGGGGTGGGTCCAGAACTGGTAGGGGCCCTGGAGGGAGGCGATGGGGTGGCGGGGGCCGACCAGTGGGGCGACCAGGTCGAGCATCTGTTCCGGGGTCATACCGTGGCCGTGGAGGGCGAGAATCAGGAGGGGGTGGGCGGAGGGCTCTTCGGGGGACCGCAGGAGATAGCGGCAGTGGAGGGGGAGCGAGAACGTGCGGGCTTCTGCGGCCATGGGTTCAGGGTAGCGTAGAATGGGGCTGGTATGAAAAAAGCGCTATTCGTGGCCGGCGCGATCGTCGCGGTCGCGGCGGGACAGCAGAAATTCGACGTCAAGACGCAGTACCAGAAGTCCGAGTATATGGTCCCCATGCGGGACGGGGTGCGGCTGCACACCACCGTGTACGCGCCGCGGAAGGGCGAGAAGCTGCCGTTTCTGCTGCTGCGGACCCCCTATGGGACCGGGCCGTACGGGGCGGACCAGTACCGGTCGAATCTGGGGCCTTCGCCGCACTCCTTCGAGTTTGAGCGGGAGGGCTTCCTGTTCGTTTACCAGGACGTGCGGGGGAAGTTCCGGTCGGAGGGCGAGTTCACGGTCATGCGTCCCCATCGGTGGGGAAAGCAGGGGAAGGAAACCGATGAGAGCAGCGATACCTACGACACCATCGAGTGGCTGCTGAAGAATATTCCGAATCACAACGGGCGAGTGGGGCAGTTGGGGACCTCGTATCCGGGATTTCAGACCGTGCACGGGATGCTGGAGGCGCATCCGGCCCTCAAGGCGTCGTCACCGCAGGCATCGCCGTCGGACATGTTCCTGGGGGACGATTTTCATCACAACGGAGCGTTCCGGCTGGCCTATACGTTCGGGTGGCTTTCGGCTAACGCGCGGGTTCGGACGGGGCCGAACGACAAGGACTCCTACCGGTTCGACCCGGGAACGCCGGATGGGTATAAATGGTTCCTGTAGCTGGGGCCGCTGTCCAACGTGAATCGGAAGTACTTCCTGGGGCAGGCGCCGGAGTGGAACGCGTACATGGAGCACCCCAACTACGACGGGTTCTGGCAGAAGCAGAACGTGCTGTCTTACGTGAAGGAGGTGCGGCATCCGGTGCTGAACGTGGCGGGGTGGTTTGACGCCGAGGACTTCTACGGTCCGATGACGATCTACGAGCAGATCGAGAAGTCCACCCCGCACAACCAGAGTCTCCTGGTGGTGGGGCCGTGGAGCCACGGGGGATGGAACAACCATGCGGACGGGAACCAGCTCGGCGGCGTGAAGTTTGCGGGAGCGCCGTCGCAATACTTCCGGGAGAAAGTGCAGTTCCCGTTCTTTCTGTACCACCTGAAGGGGAAGGGGAAACTGGAGCTGCCGGAGGTGTTGGCGTACGAGTCGGGGCTGAACGAGTGGCGGTCCTACGACCGGTGGCCTCCGGTGGCGAAGACAGCGGAGAAGAAGCTATACCTGCGGGCCGGGCGCAAGCTGGCGTGGGAGGCGCCGGTGGAGGCGGAGGCCTGGGATTCCTATGTCAGCGACCCGGCCCAGCCGGTGCCCTTCACGGCCGAGATCCGGTTCAGCCAGGGACATAACTGGATGGTGGAGGACCAGCGGTTCGCGGCGCGCCGGCCGGATGTCCTCTCGTATCAGACCGACGAGCTCCAGGAGGACGTGACGCTGGCCGGCCGGCTGGTGGCGAAGCTTTACGCCTCTACCTCGGGGACCGATGCGGATTACGTGGCCAAGCTGATCGATGAGTTCCCCGGCAACGCCCCGGAGCAGCAGGGACATTATCAGATGCTGGTATCGGGAGAGGTCTTCCGGGCGAAGTATCGGAAGAGCTTCGAGAAGCCCGAACCGATGACGCCGAACCGGCCGGAGCTGATCGAGATCGATCTGCGGGACAAGAACCACCGGTTCCTGAAGGGACATCGGATCCTGGTGCAGGTACAGTCGAGCTGGTTTCCCATCATCGACCGGAACCCGCAGAAGTTCGTCAATATCTACCAGGCGACGGAGGCGGACTACCAGCGGGCGGAGCAGCGGGTATGGCGATCGCGCGAGAGGGCCTCCCATCTGGCGGTTTCCCTATTGCGATGAAGCTGTTGCTGGCGTTGGCGGTGTACGCGGTGGGTCCAGGACAGCCGCTGGCGACGATCGCCGACGTGCCGTGGGCGACGCTGGCGCCCGGGGATACGGTGCTGATTCATTGGCGGGCCCAGCCGTACCGGGAGAAGTGGGTGATCTGCCGGCAGGGGACCGGCGAGGCGCCCATCACGGTGCGGGGGGTGGCGGGGCCGGAGGGTCAATTGCCGGTCATTGATGGTAGGGATGCGACGACACCAGCGGCGTTGAACTTCTGGAACGAGCAGCGCGGGGTCATCAAGATCGGGGGAGCGAACAACCCGCCCGATACCATGCCGCGCTACATCACAATCGAGAACCTGGAGGTACGGAGCGGGCGGCCGCCGTACTCGTTTACCGGGCGGGCGGGGACGACGCCGTACGTCAACAACGCGGCGGCGATTTACGTCGAGAAGGCCGAGAACCTGGTGATCCGCGGCTGCGTGCTGCGCGACAGCGGCAACGGGCTGTTCATCGGGACCAGCAACGAAAACGTGACGCGGGAGGTGCTGGTGGAAGGGAATTACATCCTGGACAACGGGAACGCGGGGAGCGCGTTCGAGCACAACAGCTACACGGCGGCGCTGGGAATCGTGTTCCAGTTCAACCGCTATGGGCCGCCGCGGGCCGGGGCCTTGGGGAATAACCTGAAGGACCGGTCGGCGGGGCTGGTGGCGAGATACAACTGGATCGAGGGTGGGAACCGGGAGCTTGACCTGGTGGACGCTGAGGACAGCTCCCTTCTGCAGAGCGACCCGCGCTACCGGGAAACTTACGTCTACGGGAACATCCTGATCGAGCCGGACGGAGCAGGCAACCGGCAGATTGTCCACTACGGCGGCGACAGCGGGGCCACCGGGCAGTACCGGAAGGGGACCCTGTATTTCTACAACAATACGGTAGTGTCGACGCGGACGGACCGGACGACGCTGTTCCGGTTGTCGAGTCCCGATGAGCGGTGCGACGCGCGGAACAACATCTTCTACGCGACGGCGGGCGGCGCCACGGTGTCGCTCCTGGACGTGGACGGAACGCTCGACCTGGCGCGGAACTGGATCCAGCCGGGGTGGAGAGCCAGCTTCGGGGAATTTCGCGGGACGGTAAGCCAAAGCGTAGCGCCGATAGAGGGAGTGTCGCCCGGGTTTGTGGACGAGGCGGCGCAAGATTTCCGGCTGCGGCCGGATTCCGCGGCGGTCAATGCCGGAGGCGTGCTGCCAGGGACGGCGGAAGTGAGGATGCAGTACGTGAAGCATCAGGCGGGGGAGAGGCGGCCGGAGGACGGAAGACCTGATTTAGGGGCGTACGAGTATGGGTGGGGGAGGCGGCCGGTGCGGGCGCGGGGCAGGTGAAAGCTGCGAGCAGAAGAACAAGAGCAGAAGAACAAGAACATTACGATGCCACGCTGGGTGATGCGACGATTTCACGTGAACTTGTTGAAGCCGGCGAAGCTGATGGATCCCTCGCAGGCGTACTTTTGGACCCAGGAGTGGCAGGAGGGCGAGCGGGAAGCGCAAGAGGACATTCGCAAGGGGCGCATCACGGGCTTCAAGAGTGTCAAGAAGCTGATGCGGGATCTGCGCGGCTGCTGCAGATCCTACGCCCGGAGCGGTCCCGAGGGATTTCCGGCGGCCGCCGGTGGATGCAATTATCGTGTAACATTTGAGTATTGCGAGGGGGAGTGATCCTGCGCCGTGTGGGTCCGCACGATATTCTGCACCATCCTTAGCCTGGCGCCCGCTATGGGAGCCGACGCGGCGTTGCTGGAGCGGATCCGGACGCGCATGGCGTCGAACCTGGCGCGGGCCCCGAACTATACGTGTGTGGAGACGATTGAGCGGGCGGTACGGCAGAACGCGAAGCAGGAGTTTCGGACCTCGGACCGGTTGCGGCTGGAGGTGGCGCTGGTGGAGGGCAAGGAGATGTATTCGTGGCCCGGAGCGGGCAAGTTTGAGGAGCGCACGCCCGGGGAGATCGTGCCGGGGGGCACCACCACCACGGGCGAGTACGCCTTGCATGCGCGAACGGTCTTTGCGTCGAAGGCGCCGGAGTTTGCCGCCGCCGGCGTCGAGGAGGAGTTGGACGGGCGGCGCGTGGTACGGTACGACTTCAAGATTAGAAGGTCGGTGACGAGCTATCGGGTGCAGGTGGGGACGCAGGGGGCCATGGTTCCCTACGGGGGGTCGGTGTGGGCGGAGACGTCCACGCTGGATCTGTTGCGGCTGGTGGTGGACGTGGAGGAGATTCCGGAGGAGCTGGGAGTGAAGCGGGCCACTACGCAGATTGACTATGGGAAAGTGCGGGTGGGGGCTTCCGACTTTCTGCTGCCCCGGCGGGTGGAGTTTGTGATGCGGCGGGCGGACGGGAGCGAGAGCCGCAACCGGACCGAGTTCAGCCGCTGCCGGCAGTACGTGGGCCAGACCGAGATCTCGTTCGAGGAGCCGGGGGAGGCCCGGGCCGAGGACCAGCGCTTGGTGGACCTGGATCTGCCGGCGAGGCTGAGCGTGGAGACGCGCCTGGAGACGGAGATCGACTCGGACCAGGCGGCGATCGGGGATCCGGTGACGGCTCGCGTGTCGTATCCGGTGAGGAAGGGCGGGAAGGTGATCGTGCCGAAGGGGGCCTTGCTGCGAGGCAGGGTGCGGCGAATCGAACCGGGGGAGGCGCAGGGGCCGATTTTCCTGGTGGAGCTCGAGTTCTCGGAAGTGGAGTGGGAGCAGTCGCGGGTGCGGTGGACGGCGCGGCTTTACTCCGCGGGGCCGGTGGTCGGGGGATCGCGAACCGGGCTGTTGCTCGCGCCGGAGCAAACGCCGGGACACGTCCTGCTGTTCGTACGGGGGCGCCGGGCGCGCCTGCCTCAGGGCTTCCGGTTGCTCTGGATGACGGGCTCGTAGTAGAGCCAAATGGACCGGCCGACGCGCGCGACGGGTTGGCGGGCCGCGGCCCAGGCGACCGCTTCCTGGTGAGGGCCGAGGCCGACCCTGTAGTTGGCGCTGATGGCGACCCAGCCGGGCTCTCCGCTGAAAGGTCTGGCCGGAATGCCCAGCTTGGCAAGATCGACGAAACCCGAACACTTGACCTGGAGGCTGGGGATATGGTGGTCCCGGACATAGCCGGCCAGGCGGGCCAGGTCCTGGCCCCAGTCGAGGTTGCTGTCGGCCAGGAAGCGTTCCTCGCGGCCGCGGGCGATCTGGTTGAAATAGGGGAGGTAGTCGGGGTGGGCGTGGAGCGATTCGACGACGTGCCAGCCGATCAGGGCGACGGTGGCGAGCTGGGCGAGTCGGGGGCCGGCAGCCACGAGGCCGGAGGCGAGGACGGCCGAGAAGAGGTAGACGGGCAGGATGTGGCGGACTCCGATGTTGATGCTGCCGGGCATGCTCACGGCCAGGACGACCAGGGCGCCGACCAGGGGTGGCAGCAGCTTGGGGCGGGCGACGCGCCAGAGAGCTAGCGCGATCAGAAGGAGCAGGGGGAGGGTGGTCTTCACGGCGAGGGCTACGGGGAAGTAATACCACCAGCCGGTTTGGGAGTGGCGGCCGAAGAGGTAGGCGGGATGGCCGGTCTGGTTGTGGGAGGCGAGGTCGATGAGGCCCTGGACCAGGCGGGGGGCGGGGAGGGCATTCGTGCCCAGCAGGCGGGAAATCCGGCGGGCCAGGGCCGCTTCGGGTCCCATAGGATACGCGCTGAGGTAGTGGTGTCCGGAGGGCGCGATAGGACCCACGTCAAAGCCGTATCCGGCCCAGACCAGGGCGAAAGCGAGGACGGCGAAGAGGGCGATCGGGGCGAGGCGGAGCCTGCGGCGAGCCAGGAGGAAATAAGCCAGGGCGATGGGAGGCAGGAAGACCAGGGCGGAGAACTTGGCCAGTACGGCGAGGGCGAAGGCGAGGGCGGAGACCACCGGCCAGCGCCAGGAGGGCTCCTCGCTCCAGCGCCAAAAGCAGTAAGCGGCGGCGAAAACAGTGGCGGCGCCGGCCATATCGAGCGTAGCCAGCCCGGCGTGGGCCAGGAAGTTAGGGCAGCAGACCAGCAGCAGGCCGGCGACCGGGGCGGCCCGAGGTTCGTGAAGACGCGAGGCCCACCGCCAGCCGATGAGCAGGGCGAGGACGGCAAAAGCCAGGTTGCCGGCGCGGGCCAGAGAGAGGGTATACCAGTAATAGGGTAGCTCGCGACGGGTCCAGGGGCCGCCGTTCCAGAGGGTGTCACCTTCGCGGCGAAGTCCGCCCCGATAGTAGGGGAGCGCGGCCAGGAAGATCCGGGCCAGCGGCGGATGCTGGGCCTCAGCCCGATTGCGTCCAGTGGCGAGCAGGTCCAGGCCGTCCCGGAGGTGACCCTGCTCGTCGAGGGTGTCGTTGAACACCCCATAGGTCAGGACGATGCGTACCAGTAGAACAACCAGGAGGGCGGGCAGGATCAAACGCCGCAGGTCCACGGGGGCCGATTGTATCAGGGAATAGCGGTAACATAGGACTGGTGTGATCCCCAAACGCTTCCTTCCGGCAGTGGCCCTCCTTCTGGCGGTCAGCTTCCTCGCCTGGTGGTTCTGGCAAAAACGCGGCGACTCAGACGCCTGGTTCCGCCGCCTGCCCGGCGAAAACGTCCTGCTGCTCCACCTCGATGTAGCCGCACTCCGCGCCACCACCTCCCTCTCCCCCCTCCTCCAGTCCCAGGTCCCGCCCGACCCCGACTACGCGGCCTTCGTGCGCCAAACCGGGTTCGACTACCAGCGCGACCTCGACCAGGCCGCCGTCTGCTACCTCCCCGACCGGGTCTACATTCTTGCCCGCGGCCGCTTCGACCCCGCCCGCCTCCGTGCCTACGCCCAAGCTCAAGGTGGCATCTGCCCGGGAGATCGGCCCTGCCACATGCCGGCCAGCCAACCGGACCGCCGCATCTCCTTCCTGCTGCTCTCGTCCGACACCCTGGCCCTGGCCACCGCCCCCGAAACCGACGCCGTCCTGGCGCTGCAAAAAGAACCCACCGTCAACGCCACCCCTCTGGCTCAGACGGCCAGGACCATGAACGGCGGCTCCAGCCTCCTGTGGCTGACCGCCGCCCCGTCCACCCTGGGCCAAGCCCTCCCGGGCAACGCCGCCCTCCTGGCGGGCGCTCTGGCCAAGGCCCAGCGGGCCTACTTGTTCCTAAACCCCCAGCCCGCCGGCCTCCAGGTCGTCCTGCATGCCGTCTGCGCCTCAGAATCCCAGGCCGCCGAAATACGCCGGCTCCTCCAGGGCATTCACGATCTCATCGGGGGGTTGGCCAGGAAGGGTCCAGCGGAATGGGCCAGGATCTTGAACTCAGCTATCGTCGATCAGCAGGGGAGTGTGGCGCGCGTAACCTGCCTCCTCGATGCGGAGACCCTGCGCCAACTGGGAACGCTTACAACTGGGGCAACGGGATCGGGCTCGTCGAGCCCAGACCGTACAACCGGGAGATCTCCCGGATCGGAGCGCCCCGCAGGAACCGGTAAGGATTGAGCGGTGTGTTGCTCAGCCGAACCTCGTAGTGCAAGTGTGCCGAGGTGGTCCGGCCCGATCGGCCTACTCGCCCGATGATCTCGCCCCGCCGGACGACCTGGTTGGGCCGTACGAAGGACTCCGACAGGTGCGCGTAGTACGTCGAGAAGTTGTTCTTCCCGTGCCGTACGACTACCAGCCTCCCGTAGCCGCTCATGTAGTTCGCGGCCGTGACCACGCCGTCGGCGGTGGCCACCACGGGAGACCCGAAGGCACTGCTGATGTCCACGCCGGTATGGAAGGCGCCTTCGCCCTCGAACGGGTCAATCCGCTTCCCGAAGGGCCCGGTCAAGGCGCCCTGCACCGGCCAGATCGACGGGTTGGTATTCTCCAGCCAGTGGAACGGTGTGGTCGGTCCCGTGTTGGCCAGGGGCATATTTTGCAGGAAGCCGAACTGCTCGATAGTCGCCTGGTAGCTCGGGACCAGCA
>JBGOUV010000602.1:0-2622 GCA_041477815.1 Terriglobia bacterium
ACGCCGCTCCCGCGGCTATAGACCAATTGCGTACTGGGACCGTAGAGAATGTACCCGGCGGCAAACAGCTCTCGGCCCGGACGCAGCAGGTCGGCTTCGGTGCCGGGACCCCGGAGACTCTGACGCCGGAAGATGCAGAAAATCGATCCCAGGACGCCGTTTACGTCGGTGTTGGAAGAGCCGTCCAGAGGGTCGAACAGGACGGCGTAGCCGGCGCCGGAACGGCCGTGGAGCTCGAAGTGAGTGGCCGCCGCCAGCTCCTCGGAGGCGGCCCCGAAAACCAGCCCGCTCTCCTCGCAGGCGTCGATCAGGGTCTCATTGGCGAACTGATCCAGCTTCTTGACCTCTTCCTGCTGGACATTGATGGTCCCGGTCTTGCCCAACAAGTTGCCCAAGCCGGCCCGGCGCAGCTCCTGGCTAATGATGCCCGCGGCCATGGTGATCTGGGTCAGGAGCCGGCTGAATTCCAAGTGGTCTTTGGTCGCGATCTGGTCTTCCTGGAGCAGGTGGTAGGTGAGGGAGATCAGCTTGCCGGGCATGGGGCTACTATAAAGCAAAAAGGGGCAGGCGGGAATGCCGCCTGCCCCCGGAGGCCCCATAAAGAGGCTTAGCTGTTGGAGAGCCGCAGGTTGTTCTCCAGGTTGAAGTAAGTAGCGGCGAAGCGGGCGGCCTGCTCCGCCAGCGTCTTGTCGAGCTGGTTCGCCACCACGCCTTCCAGCCGCACGTTGCCGTTCTTGACAATGATGTGGATGGGCGGCAGGGCCCGGTTGCCGTAACGGAAGCCCAGAGCGGAAGAACCGTAGATGGCCCGGGCCACACGCAGGCGGACCTGGTCGTCGAAGGTGGAGGTGGGCAGCACTTCCAGCTCGTTCTTTACGGTCTTGACGCCGGCCACCTGCCGGGCGAGGTTCTCGTAGTCGTGGAAGCGCTGGGGCAGCCGCACGGCCCCGCGCAAGGTCACCACGCCGTCCTTCACCTCGCCGTTGACCAGGTCAAAGACGTCGTAGAACGGGAACATCCGGATTTCGTGGGTTACGTCCCCGGCGATCTCATTGTCCGTGCGGGCGGAGCGGACCTCGATACGGTTGGACACCGCGCTGAGGCCGTCGACTTTACGGGCGAGCTGGGCGGCGCGGTCGGCCTTGGCCAGCCGGTCCACCGTGCCGGTCAGGATAGCGGTGTGGTCGTTGACCTCGACCGCGATGGAATCGAAGTTGGCGTCGCGCAGCCGCGCGGTTACTTGCGCCTGCAGGGCGGAGTCGGTCGTCGCAACCTTGGCCTCCAGGGCCCCCAGAATCATCATCGTTGCCAGAATCATTTTGCCTTTCATTTTCTTTGCCTCCTTTTCGCTTTCACACATTAGGCGCATCGCGAGGCGCAGGCGTTCCTGGCAGTATGTAAAAGGAACGTAAAAGAAGATGCAACCAGCCTGCCCTACACCGGGGTGGGGGTTCTGGCGCGGCGGATGTCGTTGACCGCCTCGATCACGGCGCGGAGGGTTAGCTGCAGCTTCTCTTCCTTTACCGTGTGGCTGATCTGAAGCCCTTCCAGGATCTCGTTCTGAGTGGCCAGGCGGTCGCCCAGGAGCGTGAAACCCTGTTCCATGCGGGATACCGCGGCTTGGATTTCGTGGAGGGCCTGGGTATTCCGATCGGTTTGGGCCTGCAGCTTCGGGATTCCGGCGGTGCGGGCGGTGAGCTCGTCTACGCGGCGGGTCAGGGCAGCCACGTCCGCCTCCAGCTTGCGGCGGCGGAGGCCGGCCAGAGCGGCGGCGGCCAGTCCGGCCGCTCCCAAAAACATGGTGCCGATCGGATGCATCTGGCCACAGTGTGGCACAGCTCTCGGGGGGCCGTCATTGGTACGGGAGTACCGAGTCAGGAGGAGTACTTTTTGAGCCAGGTGTTCAGGTCGCGGGTCAGGCGCTGGCGAACCCGGGCCAGGGCGGCGGCGTCGATACGGTTCTGGTGCTCGGTGGGATCCTGCTCGAGGTCCCATAACTCGTTGGGTCCCTTGTTGTTATTGCGCAGGACCAGCTTGTAACGCTCCTCCCGGACCATGGTGGTGTTTCGGAAGCAGCCATAGACACGGTTGTCCCAGCGGCCCAGGGCCCGGGTGGTCATCAGGGGCCAAAAGCTGCGGCCGCAGAGGTTCTGCTTAGGGGACGGCGGCGGAAGGCCCAGCATGTCCAGGACGGTGGGGACGAAGTCGTAGAAACTGACCAGCTCAGGGCGAACCCGGCCCGGCGGGATGCGGCCGAACGAGCGGGCCAGCAGGGGGACGCCGATCACCTCCTCATACATATTGATGGGGTCTGACGCCAGACCCTTGCTCCAGTAGCCGTGCCGTCCGAGCAGGAAGCCGTTGTCGCCCACGAAGAACACCACCGTATTCCCGGAGAGCTTCTTCTCGTCCAGGTAGTCGAGCAACTCGCCGATGCGGTCGTCGAGAGCGGTAACAGACGCGGCCGTGCGGCGGAGGTTGCCGACAGGGTCGGCCAGGAGGTTCTTTTCCCGTAGGGCGTTCGGCTGGGCGGGCTCGATTGGGATGGTCTTGAAGTCCACCTCGCGGTAGAGGTCGTAGTATTTCTGCGGGTGGCCGTCCAGGGGGGTGTGCGGGTTGAAG
>JBGOUV010000271.1:0-9653 GCA_041477815.1 Terriglobia bacterium
GCCGGGATACTGCTCGCCCAGGTAGGTGAGAGCGGCGCGAAAATCGTCTTGTTCCCCGATGCCCTGGTCGTACTCGCCCGCACTCTGCTCCACGCCGCGAAAGTTGAAGCGCAACACCACCGCCCCGGCCCGACGCGCGCCCCGGGCGACGTAATGGACCACCTTATTCCGCATCGTCCCGCCGAACCGCGGGTGCGGATGGCAGACCACGACACCCCGGCGGACCGGTCCGCCCTGCGGATCGGTTTCGAGCATGCCTTCGAGGCGTCCGGAGGGGCCGGAGAAGAAGCAATTAGCCATTGGAAAAGAAGCTATTAGCCATTAGCTGTTAGCAACCCGGCTTGCTGATAGCTAATAGCTAATTGCTTCTGTAATTTACGAACTGTATGTCGATCCCAAACTCGGTTTCTTTGACCAGCTTGATCACCTGCTGCAAAGTGTCGCGGTCGCGGCCGCTGACCCGTACCAGGTCGCTCTGGATGGAGGCCTGCACCTTCAGCTTGCTGTTCTTAATGACCTTGACGATCTCCTTGGCCTTCTCCATGGGGATCCCCTGTTGCAGGGTAATGGTCTGGTGGACGGTGGAGCCGCCGGCCGGCTCCACCTTGCCGTAAGTGAGACCTTTCAGCGGCACGCCGCGCTTGACCAGCTTCTGCTGGAAGATGTCGTTCACGGCGCGGATCTTGAATTCGTCATCGGAGGCCAGCAGGAGGGTG
The DNA here is from genome assembly GCA_041477815.1 of Terriglobia bacterium. Taxonomy (GTDB): domain Bacteria; phylum Acidobacteriota; class Terriglobia; order Bryobacterales; family JACQDG01; genus JBGOUV01. The sequence goes on from JBGOUV010000271.1 coordinate 717, forward strand.
TGCTCCTTCTGGTTCAGCTCGATGCTGCTCTTGGTGCCCTTCAGGTCGTAGCGGGTTTGAATTTCTTTGAGCGCCTGCTGGATGGCGTTGTTGACTTCCTGCAGGTCGATCTTGGAGGCGATATCGAAGGTATTATCCGGCATGGGTTTTGGGGGGCTCGGTGGCGAGAACTTCTACTACGCGGCGGGTGAGCTCGTCGAGAAAGTTGGGGAGCGCCGCCTCCACGGCCAGGACCACCGCGGCGCGCAGGCGATCGGGGTCGAGTTGCGGAGGCGAATCCTTCAGCGCCTGCTGCACGGCGCGCTCGAGGGGGTTGGGAGGCGGGGGTGCCAGCAACTGGTGAAGCGTCTGGCGCAGGGCGGAGGCTTCGAGCGGCTTGTGGATCACGGCATCGACGCCCACCCGGGAGGCTTCGGCCGCATCGAACGGGTCGATCGGTCCCACCAGCAACGCCACCTTGACGTGCCGGCGGGCGGGGTCGGCTTTGAGCTGCTCACAGATCTGGTAACCGGAGCGGGTGGGCAGGCACACGTCCACCAGGACGATGTCGGGGGAAAAACTGGTCAGGGCTTCCGGAAATTGGCCGCCGTCGGTGATGCTGAACACCTGGTGGCCCTGCTGGGCCAGGATCTCCGTGCCCATACGCTGGGCGTGGGGGTTGTCATCGGCGAGCAGGACTCGGGTCACAAACGAAAGCTCAGGGACGCGGCAGGACTCCCAGGAAGCGTCCCTTCTTCTTCTTTTTGGACGTGCTTTCGGCGGCAGGCGCGGCGATGGCCGGAGCGGCGGCCGGGTTGGGGGCACTGGCGGCCGGCTTGGCGACTTCCGGCGGAACGGCGGAAGTAGCCGGCGGGGCTGCCGACTCCGGCGCCGGGGCCGGCTGCCCGGCGGCGGGCTTGGCCCGGGCATCCGGCTGGGTGTCCAGGGCGCTGGGTCCGGTGATGGTGGTGGCGCCCACCTCGGCGCTCACGCCACCAGGGCCTCCGCCGGCAGGCGTGGGCATGCCTTCGGGGATGACCGGCGGGGCGACGGTGAGGTTCGGCTTGCCGCCCTTGGACGCCAGTTCCACCAGGGGCCTTTTGCTGAATATCCCGAAAGCGTGGCCCATCATCCCCACCTTGCCGCGATTGTCCAGCTCATACTGCATACGCGCCAGAGCATCGGCGTCCGGGTCGGGAATGGGACGGTTCATTCCGGCCAGGCGGTCCTTGGCGTCCTTCACGCGGCCGCTGAGCGGATACTCGCGGACCAGCTTGGAGAAGGCCCGGGCGCTCTTGTCGTCAAAATTCTTGCCCATCTTCCCGTAGGCCTCGCCGAGCATAAAGAGGGCCTCGTCGGCTTTGCTGTAGAGCGGGTAGCGCTCGGTGAGGGCGCCCAGCCGCGTGGAGGCGGCGCGGTGGCTCCCTTTGATGGAATAGAAGCGGCCCACGCGATATTCGCCCTCGGCGATCACTTCCTGGATCTCCCGCAGCATCTGCTCCACCTCGGGCACGAACTTGCTGTTGGGGAACCGCAGCAACGCGTCGCGGCACTCCGCCTCGGCCTTGAGGGCGTGGATGGGATCGCGGTCCGGCTTCTCCATCTGCTGGTAATGAATCTGGCAGACCTTCTTCTGGGATTCCACCGCCTCTTCCATGCCCGGGAAGAAGGTGATGAAGTCCTTATACTCGGCTTCGGCCTGGGCCAGGGCGTGGGAGCCCCCCTGCCGGTACCAACTGTCGGCGATGGCCAGCTTGGCTTTGGCGATGTACTCGGAGTCGGGATAGGTGTTGATCAGGGTCTGGAGGGTCAGCCGGGCCACCTCGAAGCGGCTGCGCTCGACGTCGCCGATGGCCCGGTCGAACAGGATCTTATCCGGCTGCTGGGAATTGGTCTGAATCGGGTTCTCGTACTTCTTGCGGCGGGCGCAACCGCCGGCCAGGGCGGCGACCAGGATCAGAGCGACCAGCGGGAGACGAAGACGTAACATAATCAAACCTCGAGGGCCACGGCCCGCTCGGCGGCGCGGCACAGGGCGGTGAAGGCCTCCGCCGGGTCGGGCGCGCCGAAAATGGAAGTGCCGGCAACGATGATGTCACACCCGGCGCGCGCGGCGTCGGCGATGTTATGCAGGGTGATGCCCCCATCGATCTCGATGCGAAAACCCAGACCGCGCTCCTCCCGGAGACGGCGCAAACGGCGGACCTTGTCCAACACGCCGGGGATGAACTCCTGGCCGCCGAAGCCGGGATTCACGCTCATGACAAGGACGTAGTCGGCCAGTTCCAGGGTTTCATCCAGGGTGTGAATCGGGGTGCAGGGGTTGAGGACCACCCCCGGAGAAGCGCCCGCCGACCGGATGGCGGTCAGGGTGCTGTGCAGGTGGGGACAGGCCTCCTGGTGCACCGACACCATGTCGGCGCCGGCCTGGACAAACTCGACGGCGTAGCGGTCCGGGTTGGCGATCATAAGATGGCAGTCGAGCACGATGTCGGTAACGCGGCGCAAGGACCGGACCACGGGGATGCCGATGCTGATGTTGGGCACAAAGTGGCCGTCCATCACATCGACATGCACCATGGTCGCCCCCCCCTTCTGGACCGATCGCACTTCGTCACCCAGACGCGAAAAATCGGCCGCCAGGATCGAGGGAGCGATTTCCATGAGCCCGTAGATCTTATATTTTAGCATCCCGAAACGTCGGATGGAACGCGGAGGAACGCAGATAAAACCGCCCTCTTGGGGGTTAGGATTGGGCGGGAGGAGGGGAGGCGGCGTCCGGCGGGTCGTCGGGATAGCACTTATAGACGATGGATTGGTATTCGGGGGGCACAGGGGCCAGGGGGGGCTGGGTTCGTCTTGTCCATCCTGCAATCGAGGCCAGCGGAGGGAGGGCGGGGACGCCCGGTTTGGTCTCCGGCTGGAGGGTGTCGCGGATGGAGCGGTCGGTCTGGAGGACGCGGAGCTCGCGGAGGCAGCGGAAGAAGGTGCGCTCGGCGCGGGTGTGGTAGCGGGCCAGCCGCTCGATGGAGGGTTCGTGGTAGTCGTTGCGGAGGGGATCGCTGTCCTTGGCCCATTTGGCTTCGAGGCGGCTGATTCGCTGGAGGTTCCAGGCGGCGAGGACAAGTTGGTTGAAGAGGCCTTGCTCGACCATGCCTTGGGGTTGGAGGTCGGCCTGGTAGGCGGCGAGGAATTCCTCGAATTCTTCGCGCTCGTCGGGGGCGATGACGACTTCGCGGGCCGAGAGGCCGTGTTTACGGGCGTTTTGGCTGCTGCGAGCCTTGCCCTCGGGGGTTTGGGGACCGGTGGATAGACGAGCGTTGGCCTGATTCGCCTCGAGGCGACGTTGGGACGACATGGATTTTCTCCTTAGAAGAAGCTATTAGCTGTTAGCTATTAGCTGTTAGCAGACTGGGCTTCCGCCCTTAATTCCAGTGTAAAGGAGGGGGCCTAGAAAATCTTGTGGTGGGGGAGGGAAGTTGTTGAGGGGGAAGGAGAAAGAGGTTGAAAAAACCGGTGAACGTCCAGAGCCTGCGGCCACAACGGGGTATGAAAAGGGATTCGAGCGATACTGGTGAGGCTGTGCGGGACACAGATGCCGAAACCCAGTTGGAGAATCCGAACCCGTTCGTGAACTTGGCCCGGGGGCAGTATCCGCACCTTTTTAGGGCCGGAGAACTGCGGCGAAAAAACCATCACCCGGTTGGTCCGAGGGGAGCCAGAGGTGCTGTCTGAGACACGGGAAACCGGCGACCACCTGCTCGTTCTCTTCCGGTTCGAGGGAACAGGTGGAGTAGACCAGGCGGCCTCCGGGGGCGAGAAGCCGGAACGCCTGCCCCAGGATGGCCCGCTGGCGGCCGGCCAGGTCGTCCAAATCGGCGGGGGTGAGTTTCCACTTGATCTCCGGATGACGGGCCAGGGTTCCCGTACCCGAGCACGGGGCATCCACCAGGATGCGGTCAAAGAGGATGTGAAAGGGCAGCGGGCGGGCGCCGTCCAGGACCACGCGGTTCCTCACCGGAACGTCCCGCAAACGGTGATGGTGGAGATCGCAGGCCACCACGAGCCGGGGCTGGTTTTCCAGGGCCTGCCTGGTCTTGTTGCCCGGCGCGGCGCAAACATCCAGAAAGCGGTGCTCGGGACCCAGGTCGAGGAGCGGGACGATACGCTGGGAGCCCAGGTCTTGGATGCGGAGACCCTCTTGCCGGCCCGAGACGACCCGAAAAGCCCCGGCCACGTCGGTGGGCTCCATTTCAATGCCCTCGATGATGTTATGCGGGTCGAGGCGCACAAAGGTGGCGGGGGTTTCCAGGGTGGCGAGGGCCAGGGCGTCGGCCTTATCGCCGTAGTGCCGGCGCCACCGGTCGAGTAGCCAGCCCGGTACCGCCAGATCGGGGCCGCACGGAGGCGGAGCGCCCGCCCGCCGCAGGACCGCGTTGACGAACGCCGCCGCCGAGGCCTTGCGGGCCCGCTTGACCAATTCCACGCTCTCCGACACGGCGGCGTGGGGCGGAACGCGGTCCAGGAAGCCCAGCTGGTAGAGGCCCAGACGCAGGGCGAGGCGGACCTCCCGATCGAGTCTGCCGGGGCGGCCCGGGGTGAGCCGGGTGATCCAATGGTCCAGTTGTCCCTGCCGGCGCAGGACTCCCAGTACCAGCTCCTCGGTCAGGGCCGCGTCGCGCTGGGAGAGCGCCGCGGTGAGGGGGGAGTGGAGCAAGTCGGTGGCGTAGGCGGCCTGGCGCTCCACGCGCTCCAGGATCTGAAAGGCGGCCAGGCGGGCGGGGGAAAGGCCCATATCTTCTACCCTACCGTATTACCGCATGTTATAATCCCCCTCCGGCCGGTCAGCCGCACGGCCGGGGGCTGCCTGCACATGGAGCTGAAAATCTCAAGCGATCCACGCTGGCTGCGAATGGTGCGTGCGATGATGCAGGAGATCTGCCGTCAGTGCGGGTTCAGCGAAATGGAACGTAGCGAGATCACCCTGGCGGTGGACGAAGCCCTCAGCAACGTCATCAAGCACTCCTACAAGGGGAGTCCGGAAGGGGTGGTGTGGCTGAGTTGCGTGGCTGATGATGGGTGTCTGGAGATCGTATTGCGCGACCAAGGTGAGGCCATCGATCCCAAGTGCCTGGAGCCGCCTCCGCCGGACGAGATCCGGATAGGCGGCCGCGGAATTTTTTTGATGCGCGAGATCATGGACGAGGTCCGGTTCGAGCGCGAAGGCGAACAAAATTTGGTGCGCCTGCGCAAGTACGCTAAGGCGCAGGCCCGATAAAGCCATGGCTAAGGATATCGACATCAACATCGTCCGCAACGGCGCCTGCTCGGTAGTGCATGTGGAGGGCGACATCGACTTGAAGAGCTCCCCGGAATTGCGCGCCGCCATAATGGATCTGTACGACAAGCGCGGCCAGGAACGGGTGATCCTGGATCTGGCCGGCGTGAACTACATCGACAGCTCCGGGGTAGCCAGCCTGGTGGAGGGCTTACAGGAAGCCAAGAAACGGGGCGCCCGATTTATCCTCTCCTCGCTGAACGACGCGCCCCGTCACGTGCTGGAACTGACGCGCCTGACCAAAGTATTCGAGATCACCAAGACGGTGGACGAAGCGCTGGGATTATAGACGCTTTTAGCTGTTAGCTATTAGCTATCAGCAAGCAGGAGTCGTGCCAATCCGGAGGCTGCTAGCTGCTTCGATTCAGCTTGCTAACAGCTAATAGCTAATGGCTAACAGCTTCTTTGAAAACATCGGCCGTTCCGTCATCGAGGGCGTGGAGTACCTGGGCGGCCTGACCATCCAGTTCGGCCGCGGGGCGGTGGGGGTGACGCGCCTGAACCCCTGGCGGGCCAGCCCGCTGCGCTGGAAGACCACCGTCCGCCAGGCGGCCATTGTGGGCGTCGAGGCGCTTCCGGTGGTCTGCCTGATCGCCGGCTTTGTGGGCCTGATTATGGCCCTGCAAGGGGCCTACGAGCTGAAGAAGTTCGGGGCGCTGCACTTCGTGGTGAGCCTGGTGGGGGTCAGCATCACGCGGGAGCTGGGACCGCTGATGACGGCGATCATCGTGGTGGGGCGGTCGGGATCGTCGTTCGCCGCCGAGATCGGCACCATGTCCGTGACCGAGGAGGTCGACGCGCTGCGGGTCATGGCGCTCGAGCCGGTGGACTTTCTGCTGGTGCCGAAGTTCGTGGCCATGCTGGTCATGATGCCTTGTCTCACCATCGCCGCCGACACGGCCGGGATCCTGGGGGGGGCGGCCTTCACCTGGATGAGCCTGGGGATGGGGCTGCGCGCCTACCTGTCCACCACCGTCGAGGTGCTGCTGTTGCGGGACATCGTCACCGGCCTGATCAAAAGCCTGGCCTTCGGCATGATCATCGTGCAGGTCGGCTGCTTCGAGGGGTTCAAAGTCCGGGGCGGCCCGGAAGGCGTGGGGCGGGCGACCACCAAGGCGGTGGTGCAGTCGATTTTTCTGATCATCGTGGCGGACCTGGCGTTTACCGCCTTTTTCTACGTCTTCTGGTCATGAGAAAAGAAGCCATTAGCTATCAGCTATTAGCTATTAGCAACCCGGCTGGGGAGGGCTGGCGCCTTGAGCGGTGAGGCCATTATCCAGGTTCGCAACCTGATCACCGGGTATGGGACGCGGACCATCCTGAACGGCCTCAGTCTGGACATCCTGGCCGGGGAGACAATGGTGATCCTGGGGGGCAGCGGGTCGGGCAAGAGCACCCTGCTGCGCAATATCGTGGGCTTGGAGCGGCCCACCTCGGGCGAGATCCTCATCAAGGGCGTGGACATTACGCGATGCTCGCGCCGGGAGTTGGACGAAGTCCGCAAGTCGATGGGCATGTCGTTTCAGGGCTCGGCGCTGTTCAATTCCATGACCATCGGAGACAACGTCGGACTGCCCCTGCGCGAGCACACCAAGCTGGCCGAGTCGACCATCAAGGTAATGACCCGCATCAAGCTGGAGCAGGTAGGCCTGGCCCCCTGCGAAAATTACCTCCCTTCGCAGCTTTCGGGCGGCATGAAAAAACGTGCAGCAGTGGCCCGGGCCCTGGCCATGGACCCCGAGATCCTCCTGTTCGACGAACCCTCCGCCGGCCTCGATCCGATCGTAGCCGCCGGCATGGACGACCTGATCCTAAACCTGAAGCGCGCCTTCCAGATGACCATCATAGTGGTAACCCACGAGATGGCCAGCGCCTTCCTGATCGCCGACCGCGTCGCCATGGTGGACAAGGGCCGCCTCCTCACCGTAGGAACCCTGGAGGAACTCCAGAAAAGCGAGAACCCCCGAGTAAGGCAGTTCCTGGACCGGGTCCCGGACGCCGTCTCGACCGACGAACAAGCCTTCCTGGAGAGGCTGGTTAGATAAGAAGTTGTTAGCTATTAGCTATCAGCAAGCAGAGGTAGTAGCTTTATGAGAAGCTTCAAGGAGCTCAAGGTGTGGGGGAAGGCCCACAAACTGACCCTGGCCGTGTATCGAGCCACCAAACGCTTTCCGAAGGATGAGTTGTTCGGCCTGACGTCGCAGATCCGACGGGCCGCATTGTCAGTCAGCGCCAACATCGCCGAGGGATGTGGGCGTCGGGGCGTGGCGGAATTTGCCCAGTTTCTGAACATCGCCATGGGTTCCGCCAGCGAACTGGAGTATCATCTTCTATTGGCCAAGGATCTGGAGCTGTTGCAGGCCCCCGATTACCTCCGGCTGGAAACGGATGTGTCCGAAGTCAAGCGTATGCTCGTATCCTTCGCCCAGAAACTAAGGCCTGTCCAACAGGGGGCTGCTGATTGCTAATAGCTAACAGCTAACAGCTTCTTTTCCAATGTCCAGCGAAGCCAAAGTCGGCCTCTTCGTAATCGTCTCCGGCGCCATTCTCGCCGCCGCGCTGGCGGGGATCGCCAACCTGCAGTTGCGCGGAGGAGTGGTGCGGTACAAGGCGTATTTCACCTTTGCCGGGGGCGTGGAGAAGGGGACGGTGGTGCGGTTTGGGGGACGGAAAGCGGGGAGGGTCGCGGAAGTGCGCCCGGCCCCGGACGATCCCACGCGCGTGGAGATTCAGGTGGAGTTATTCCCATCGACGCCGATCCGGACCGACTCGATCGCCACTATTGCCAGCCTGGGCATGCTCGGAGAGAACTACGTCGAGATCGCGCCCGGGAAGAAGGACGCCGCGCCCGTGCCGCCCGGGGGGACCATCCAGTCGATCGAGGCGGTGGATTTCGCCGCCCTGGCCCGTCGCGTGGCAGCGGTTTCCGACAGCGCGCAGCTCCTGATCGTCGATCTGCACAAGAACCTGAACCAGATTTCGACCCAGGCCGACGAGTTGTTGTCCAACCTCAACAACATCACCGCCGAGAAGAACCGCAAGAGTTTCGAAGAACTGCTAGACCGAAGCAATAAGATGGTTGCCGAGGCGGCGCCCAAGATCAACCGCATCACCGACACCCTGGAGCAGACCACCAAAAACATCGATTCCCTGATCACCGAGCTGCGCGGAACCAACACCAAGGCCGGAGACCTGGTCGGCAACATCAACAAGACCGTGGATGAGACACGGGATCCCATTAAGAAGGATCTGGAACAGATCCAGCAAGCGGTGGCCGAAACCCAGGCTCTGATCGAGCAAATGCGCGCCCTGGTGGCCTACAACGACGAGAACCTGAACCGCATGATCGAGAACTTCCGGGCCGCCTCGCAGAACCTGGCCGAGCTCACCGCCGACGTGAAGCAGCGCCCCTTCAGCCTGATCCGGATCAAGCCGAAGCCGGACCGCAAACCCGGGGACAGTGGGCGGTGAGCCATGGAACTTAGTCGAAGGGGATTCCTCCGCTCGGCCGGGAGCGGCGCGGCGCTCACCACCGCCTTCGGATTTGACGCCCGGCCGGCCCTGGCCGAAGCCCGCGAGCTGAAGATCTCCCGCACCACTCAGACCCACAGCATCTGCCC
>JBGOUV010000534.1:0-3762 GCA_041477815.1 Terriglobia bacterium
CATCTTTCGCCGGCCACTGGTCACTGGCCACTGACCACCGCCTTCAGCAGACGTTCCTTGCGATAGACCAGCGACGCCGTATCGTAGCTCGCCAGCTCAAAGCCGTGGCCGTGGGTGATGGCGTCGGTAGGGCAGGCCTCCACGCAGTAGCCGCAGAAGATGCAGCGGTTGTAATCGATGTTGTACACCGCCGCATACCGCTCTCCGGCGCTGATGCGCTTGTCGGCGGCGTTCTCGGCCGCCTCGATGTAAATGCAGTTGGACGGGCAGGCGGCGGCGCACAGGAAGCAGGCCACGCATTTCTCGAGACCGTTTTCGTCGCGCTGCAGCACGTGCAGGCCCCGGTAGCGCTCCTCGAACCGCACCGGCTCGTCCGGATATCCCTCGGTTATGGACGGCTGCAGCATCTCGCCCAGGGTGACCCGCATCCCCTTGGCGATGGCCGCCGCCGCTCCGATCACCTGTTCGATCTTGGACGCCATTTCGTCTTAGTCTATCATCCCAGGCGGGCGGCGATATCCCGCGCGATCTGGGCTCCGTGGAATCGTCCGTTCTCGATGAAGATCTCGTTGGTGTGCATCCCCGCCACCAGCACCCCCGCCAGGTAGACGCCCGGACGGTCGCTCTCCAGCGTCTCCGGATGGGTCCGCGGCCGCCGCGTCTCCGGATCGAACACAATGCCGATCGACCCCAGGAACTCCAGATCTGGATGATATCCAACCAGGGCGAACACAAAATCGTTGGGCAGCCACTTCTCCCCTTGCGGGGTCCGGACGCGCAGGCAGTCTTCGGTAATCTCTTCCACCGTGGTATCCAGGTACCCGGTGATTTCCCCGCTCTTCAGCCGGTTCTCGAGGTTGGGCTTGATCCAGTATTTAATCGACGAGCTCAATTCGGCGTGGCGGTGGATCAGCGTCACCCGCGCCCCCGTCCAGAACAGCTCCAGTGCGGCGATGGCCGCCGAATTCTTCCCCCCGATCACCGCTACGTCCATGTCGTAGTAGGGGTGAGGCTCGTGATAATAGTGCAGGACCTTGGGCAGGTCCTCCCCTGGAATATTCAGCCGATTGGCCAGATCGTAGTAGCCCGTCGCCAGGATGATCTTCCGCGCCTGGTGGCAGCCGGTCCGCGCGCCGCGCCGGGTGGTCCATACCCGGAAATCCCCGTCCTGACCCTCCATCCGGTCGACCCGCTCGTACTGCCGCACGTCGAGCCGATAGTGCTGGGTCACGCGGCGGTAGTATTTCAACGCCTCGGTACGGGTGGGCTTCTCCCGGATACTGGTCATGGGAAGGTTGCCGATTTCCAGCAGCTCCGGCGTGGTGAAAAACGTCATGTGGGGCGGATAGTGGTAGAGGGAGTTGACCAGGCAGCCCTTCTCCAGGAGGATGACGCTCCGCCCGCGCTGCTGGATCTCGATCGCGCAGGCCAGGCCGGTAGGCCCCGCGCCCACTACGATGGCGTCGTAGACTGTGGAATCCACACCTCTATTGTACGCTGCACCAGCCGGAGGCCTGTCCTACCGGAACCTCTTCGTGATCACGTTGGACGGAGCCGATTGCCGATAAATACCACGAACCATGGCGCTGGGGCGTTCTCATCGCCCGCCAGGCGCGCCAGCAAGCCGCGGTCTATTTTGGCATCTTCCCGCGGACCGGCCAGCGCCGCCAGGAGCGAAACGGCGTACCGCATGCGTGGAGCATGCACCGGTTTTTCTTATCTGATATAGGAGGCTTCCCCTAGTTCGGGTACCGATAATCGCCCGGTGGTTCTAAGATGGATCACCCGGGCGTCAAGGCACCATAGCCAGGCGGGATTCGAGCGGGGCCGGCTCCGGGAGGGTGGCCGCGGCGATCTTCAACCCGTACATGGCCAGCTCGAAGCGGTCCCGGATCCCCGTCTTCTCGAAGACATGCATCATGTGGATCTTGACGGTGCCGGTGGCAATCTGGAGCGCCTCGGCGATTTCGCGGTTCTTCAGTCCGCGCGCCACCAGCCCGACGATCTCCTGCTCGCGTTTGGTGAGCGCTCGCGGCCGCGCCTGCCCCAACCGCGACTCTCGCGGGGCATACAGGTTCTCGGTCCACATCTGGCCCTCGGTCACCGTGCGCAGGCACTGCAGAATCGCCGCCGGCGGCGCCGACTTCTTCAGGATGCCGCAAGCGCCTACCTGAAAGGCCCGAAAGCACTCGACGTCGGAGATCACGGTGGCCCAGAGCACCGTTCGGGTTTGCGGATAGCGCGTTTTCGCCGACGCAATCCAGTCCAATACCGGTTTGGCCCCAAAGGCGCGATCCAGCAGCATGAGGGACGGGAAATAGCGGTCCAGCAACCCCAACCCGTTCAACAGGCTGGTGGCGCCGCCCGCCAGTGTCAAGTCTTCGGTAGCCTCCAGGATACTGCGCAGACCTTCTATCGCGATCGGTTGTGAGTCGCAGGCACAAACGGTAATGGCCGTCACGTGCACCTCCTTAGCCTGTAGCTCTGATCGGCGGTAGGCCGGCTCGACTGTAGAGGCACAGTCGCCAACTTATCCCCGGTGTTGCTTTCCACGGTCCGATAAGGGCAGTGGGCATGTGCCCCCGGGAAACCTCACTTTGGCTGCCTCTTCCGTAACCGTCCACTCCCCCCTCGTCCCCGCTGCCTGCACCTGGGCCGAGAGAGCCGGCCGCGCCGCGCCGCCTCTCCCCGAGGTGGTGTTTCTCAGCATGTTCTGGTGGCTGCTGGCGGGGGCCGGGCGCATCGCCTTGCTGGCCGACGGCGACACGGGCTGGCACATTCGCGCCGGCCAGTGGATGCTCCGCAACCACCGTTTTCCCACCGAGGATCTGTTCTCCTATTCCCGGCCCCACGCCGAGTGGTTCGCCTGGGAATGGCTGAGCGACGTGCTCCTGGCCGGTGTCCACCACTTCCTGGGCCTGGCCGGCGTCACCCTGGGGGCCGCCGTTCTGATCGCCGCCACCTCGGCCGTCCTGCTGGGCTACCTGCTCTGGCACCGGGTCCACATCCTGGTGGGGATCGTGGCGATGCTGGTGGCCGGATCGGCCTCCACCATCCACTGGCTGGCCCGCCCTCACCTCTTTACGTATTTGTTATTCCCGATCTCCTTGTGGCTCCTGGACGCCGACCGCCGCCGGCCGGGCCGCCGGGTGTGGCTGCTGGCGCCGCTGGCCGCCCTGTGGACCAACCTCCACGGCGGCTTCCTGATCCTGCCGGCCACGCTGGGCTGCTATACACTGGGCGCGCTGGTGGGGCGTGACCGGAGGGGCGCCCGCCGCTACGCCCTCCTGACCCTGGCCGCCGCCGCCGTAACCCTGATCAATCCCTACACCTGGCGCCTGCACCTGCACATCGCCCGCTACCTCAGCTCCGGCTTCATCCGCAACCAGGTGATGGAATTCCGGTCGCCCGACTTCCGCGGCGAAAGCATGCTGGCCTACGAATTGCTGCTGGTGGCCGGCCTGATCCTGATCCCGCGCCTGTGGCGCCGCGGGGAGCACGCCACCGCGCTGCTGCTGGTGGCCCTGGCCCACGCCTCGCTGGGGTCGGTGCGCCACGTGCTGCTCTACGTGCTGGCGGCCGCCCCGGTGGTGGCCCGCGAGCTGACCGGCCTGCTCGCCCGCAGCGAAAATGAGTGGCTCCGCGCTCTGGCCCGGGTCGGCTCGGGCGGGGGCGGCCCGCGCCGCCTCCGCGCGCCCCTCTACGGCGTCGCCGAGGTGGTCCTGGCCGTGGTCCTGTTCCGGATGGGGGGGCCGGCCTGGC
>JBGOUV010000427.1:0-5697 GCA_041477815.1 Terriglobia bacterium
CCAGGTACGCGCTGCAGGCCTCGCATCCGGCGGTGGTGGAGACGGGGGCGCTGCTGGAGCACGGCTGGTCCTATACCGAGCTGGCGCGGTTTGCCGGGTTGATGAACTCGGCCCCTTACTTTGTCTTGAACGACTCGGAGGAGCTGGCGGAGCTGGCGGCGTTGCTGCCCCAGACACCGGACAAGACCTTTCATCAGGACCGGCTGCACGGGTACGCCCGGCTGATCCGGGAATTCTATTGGGACAACCACGTAGGCAGATTTCTGAGGTCGGCGCTGCCCGCCTATCAGCAGGCAGCGAAGAGGCCGCTGCCGGGCGAGGCGCCGGCGGAGGCTAAGTGGATGGTTTCTCTGCTGGCGCCGGTGGAGCGGATGGAGGCTCCGGGCTATCTGGTGGTGCGGGGCTCCTCAGATATACTTCCATCGGCGGAGCTGGAGCGCGGATCTCCCCCCGCTCGAACCGTTCGTAAAGCGAGGACAGTAGCTCGTCCAAGACCTGCCCCTTCTGGCGGTGGTCCGCAATCCAAAAACTGAACTGCACCACCAGGGCGTGGCCGGCGAACTCGGCCAGGACAGCTCGAGGCGGAGGGTCCGGGAGGACGAGCGGATGGGCCTGGCAGAGGCCGGTGAGGATCTGCTTCACTTGCCGGAGGTCGTTTCCGTACGCCACGTTCAGGCGTTGACGAACACGGAGGCGGGGGTCGGGGTAGGAGTGATTGATGATGCTGGACTTGGCCAGCTCGGCGTTGGGGATGATGTGGACGGTGTGATCGGAGGAGAGGATGCGGGTGGAGCGGAGGCCGATCTCGATGACGTCGCCCGAGCGGCCGGTGAGCAGCTCCACGCGGTCGCCCAGGCGGAAGGGGCGATCGATCATGATGGTGAAGCCGGCGATCATGTTGGCCAGGGTGTCCTGGGCGGCGAGAGCGCCGGCCAGCGAGGCGATGCCGGCCACGCCCAGCAGGGCGGTCAGCTTCACGTTGTAGTGGTCGAATACGATGGTAAGCGCGGTGAATAGCAGCAGGACCTGGGCCAGGCGGCGGAACAGGGGGACCAGCTCGGTGTCGACCTTGCTGCCGGTTTGGGGGGCCACGCGGCTGAGGTACCAGTCGGAGAATCCTCGGACGAAGGCGTAGGCGACCCAGGTGGCGGCGCCCACCGTGAACAGGTAGGTTGCGGACCGGAGGTAGCGGGTGACGACGAGCCCGCGGATCTGGGGGAGCTCGGCCAGCTCGGCGAAGATAAGCTGGGCGCCGGCGGCCAGGACCAGCAGGAAGACCGGAGTGGCCGTGCTTTCGGCCACCCACCGTCCGAGGAGGGCGGGGGCGCGACGGCGGACCAGAAGACGGCTCCAGAGCAGGCGGACGGCTACGGCCGCGGCCACCAGAACGAGCAGGGCGAGGAGGGAGGCGAGAGGGGAGGCGGCCATTGGAGGCCATGGTAGCACCGCGCCGCGGCCGTGAGGGAGCGGATGGCGCTGCAACAACCCCTCCCTGACGGGTGGCGCGCCGGCCGGCGCGTGACGGCGGTCTCCCAGGAGCCTCGCAGTGCGGGGGACTCTCGCCCTCCATGATTATTGCTTTCCTCGTGCATTCGTTGACGGCGAAAATGGGACGTGGACCGGCAAGCGAGGTTGCCTGGAGTCCCCGGCGACCGTACCCGCCGGGTGAGCTTCTTCATTCAGGCGGGGAAAGCGCCGGAGCCTCTGGCGGTGGTTTGGGGGCGACCGTTGCGGCGGAGGGTGTTCCATGGGGACTTGGAACGCTTCCGGTCGAATAGTTAATGCTGGCCTGAGTGGGCAACGCCAAAGCCGCTCCCGCGGCGGCGACGGCGTCCAGGAGCCCCAGCAGCAGATCCTGCTGGATCTGGAGGTATTCATCGCCGCTTTGGGTCAAGATGTAGACGAACACTTCTATATCTAAGGAGTAGGTTCCGACCCCGATGAAGCGGACAGGGAGAGCGCCCTCCTGGACCTTGGGATGTTCCGTTACGATCCGCGTGATGGACGCCAGGACCGTGCGGACTTGATCCGGAGTGGCATCGCGCTGGAGATTCAGCGTCAAGTGGAACAGCATCTTGTCCCGCTGGGAGAAATTCTCCAGCGTCATCGCGGAGAACTCGGCGTTGGGGACCGTGATCAGGGTGCGGTCCAGGGTGCGGATGCGGGTGGAACGCAAGCCGATATCCTCGACGGTCCCGACGCGGTCCCCAAAGCGGCAGACATCTCCCACGAACACCGGCCTGTCGCTGATGACGGCTACGCCGCCGAAGAGGTTTTCGATCGTCTTTTGCGCCGCCAGCGCCACGGCCAGGCCTCCGACACCGAGGCCGGCCAGGATGGTCGTAGTGCTGTATCCCCAGTCGCTAAGGACCGCCGCGGCCGCCAGGAAAGAGATTGTGATCTTCATGATCCGCGAGGCTAAGGGCAGCACAGAATAGGAGATTCGATGCTTGGATCCGAGCGTCGCGCCCAGATGGCCCACCGCGAGGTCTATGATCCGGGCGCAGAGCCACGCCACGCCAAAGAAGAGCAGCAACGTGACCGCATGGTTCACATAAAGGCTCACCCGCTCCGAGGGGCCGACCCCATTCATCCCCACCCGAAGCCCGGCTGCGGTAAGGAGCAGCCGCAGTGGTCCGCCAAGAGTAGCGAAGACTCCGCGGTCCGCGCGGGGGCTCAGGCGGCGCAGAACAAGCTCGGTCATGAAGAGTGCAAAGGAGGCAAGCAGCCCGGAAAGGGCGGCCAGGGCGGCCGCGAGTAAGACTATGGCGATCCAGCGCCACAACGCCGTATCGACCAGTTTCACTCTCACCAACGCCTGAGGAAGGTGCTTCTCAATGGGGGACTCGCTGGTGATCTGTGCGATCTGCGGTACGAGCGCGACGCTGTCGGCAGAAAAGACCCAGACCGACAGACCGGAGCGCCAGGTAACACGCTCCAGTTGCAGATCCAGGTACCGGCCATTCGCGTTGAAGAAGTCGACATGCTCGCGGTTCGCAGGAAGTCCATCCTCCCGGTCGCCCTCCGGATCGCGGCTGAGAGCGGCGGCGTCGAACTGCACGTCGCGATCCAGGATCTGCACGAGTTGGCGGGCCAGAGCGGGACCGCTTTTCAGCCGCTGCTCGGGGGGCAGCTTCTGCAGATCCAGATATCGCCACGCACGGTCAAAGTTTCCGGACCGGGCTGTTTCGAGGAAAGAGAGAACGGTGCTTTGTGGAGATTCCCGATTCAGATGATCCTGGGATCTCGGCCGGGCCGGCGTGGTTTGGGCCCCTGCAGCCAGAATGCACCCGAGTGCCAAGAGCACTCCGTGGAAAATCTTCCCAGGGATGCCGCCTAGAGGCATAATCTTATGATACTCCCCGAAAACTGGACCACCGAATAGGTTAGGATCTCCAACCTGCCGGCTAGCAGCGGCGCCGCACGCCTTCGCAGCCAGGCCGCCGTTGCAGCGTTCTCGCAGGAGCGGGCCATTTCTCAGAACGCCGTATCTGGACGACCGCCCCGGAGCAAGATCTGCACAGTTGGTAGAAACAAGGCGACCGCGCAGGTCTGTGACCGCGGCTCGGACTGGACGCACCCCGGTGGCGCCTGGAGCATTCTCCAATCCGGAAATGAGCCCGAAACCGGCCTTGGATTCTGATGCGAGATGAGCCTGGAAACGGGGTCCGGTGGCGCCGGTGGGGTATCATTAGAGATTGCTCCGCTTTGAAACCGCAGGAGAATCCCATGGAGAGTGCCTGGTCGCCACGGTGACGGGGTTGCCGGCCGGGGTACCGGTGTCGCTCGCCTACGTCAACCGGCAGTTGTGGCGGCGGCAGCAGGGGTACGGGCGCGGCGGGCGGATGAAGATCGAAACAGATCGGGTGGAGATTGTTTCGGGCGTGCGGCACGGCAAGACCATAGGCTCGCCGGTCGCGCTGATTCTTCGCAATCGGGATTGGCAGAATTGGTCCGAAGCGCTGCCGGTCGAGGACTTCGAGGGCAGCGCCGCGAAGGCCAAGCCGGTGTGGCGGCCGCGTCCGGGGCATGCGGACCTGGCGGGATGTCTCAAGTACAACCTGCCGGAAGCTCGCTACATACTGGAGCGGGCCAGTGCGCGGGAGACGGCGGCGCGGGTGGCGGCGGGGGCGATGGCCAAGCTGTTGTTGGGGGAGTTTGGCATCCAGGTGCGGAGCCATGTCATCGCTACGGGGAGCGTTTGGCTGGAGCGGGATGCTGCCTGGGAGGAGCTGCTGGCCCTGGAGGCTAAAGAAGAGGTCCTGTTGAGCTGCGTCGATTCCGAGGCCGAACAGCGGATGAAAGGATTGGTCGACGAGGCGCTGCGGACGGGGGATACGATCGGCGGAGTCTTTGAAGTGGTGGCGCGGGGCGTGCCGCCGGGCCTGGGATCGTGCACCACCTGGGATTCCCGGCTCGATGCGCGGCTGGCGCAGGCGATCGTCTCGATGCAGGCGGTGAAGGCGGCGGAGATCGGGCGGGGGATGGAGAACGCGGTGAGCTTCGGGTCGAAGGTGCAGGATCCGATCGGGTACAGCCGGGAGGAGCGGAGGTTCACACGGCCGTCGAACCGGGCGGGGGGCCTGGAGGGCGGCATGACCAACGGCGAGGACGTGGTGGTGCGGGGATATCTGAAACCGATCTCGACGCTGCGGAAGCCGCTGGCGTCGGTGGATCTGAGGACCCGCGAGACGTCGCTCGCGGCCTACGAGCGCTCGGATGTGTGCGTGCTGCCGGCGGCGGCGGTGATCGGCGAGGCTATGGTAGCCTTGACGCTCGCCGCGGCGATGGTGGAGAAGTTCGGCGGAGATTCGCTCCCCGAGATGCAGAGGAATTTCGCCGGCTACAAGGAACAGGTGAAGAATTACTAATGGTCTACAAGATCGTGAAGTATGGCGACCCCGTGCTGGAGACTCCGGCCGATTCCATCACCGCGTTCGACACGCCGGAGCTGCACGAGCTGATTGCCGACATGTTCGAGTCGATGTACGCGGCCAAGGGAGTGGGCCTCGCCGCGCCGCAGATCGGGGTGTCCAAGCGCATCGCCGTCATTGATTGCTCGATTGGGGAGAATGAGAACGAGAAGCTGGTCCTGATCAATCCGGAGATCCTCCGGGTGGAGGGACGGCAGGTGGGCGAAGAAGGATGCCTGAGCCTTCCGGGGTTTCGCGAGAACGTGCGGCGGGCGAACCGGGTCACCGTGCGGGCGCAGGACGTGAGCGGCAAGACCTTTGAGATGACCGGCGAGGAGCTGCTGGCGCGGGCTTTCCTGCACGAGACAGATCATCTCTACGGGAAGCTGTATATCAGCCACGTCAGCCCGCTGAAGCGGGATCTGATCAAGCGGAAGATCCGGAAGATGGCCAAGCAGGGGGAGTGGGGGTAGGGTGTGCGGGCCGTGTTTATGGGGACGCCGGAGTTTGCGGTCCCGACGCTGCGGGCCATGCTGGAGGCGGGCGTGGAGGTGGCCGGGGTGGTGACGCAGCCGGATCGGCCGGCGGGGCGGGGCGGGTCGGTGACGGCGTCGCCGGTGAAACGGGTGGCTGTGGAGAGAGGAATCGAGGTGTTCCAGCCGCTGAAGATCAAGGCGCCGGAAGCGGTGGCCTGGGTGCAGGGGAGGCATCCGGACGTGATGGTGGTGGTGGGCTATGGGCAGATCATTCCGGCGTCGGTGTTCGATTATCCGAGGCTGGGGAC
>JBGOUV010000165.1:0-14333 GCA_041477815.1 Terriglobia bacterium
CGGTAATGGTCATTTCGAGGAAGGTATGGCGGGCGGTGTCGCGCTGGCGCGCGGCTTGGGGGGGGGGAGTGGGGCCGTCGGAGAGCGTGTCGCCATGGCGGAGCGGGTCGAGGGCGGCATCGTCGAGGAGGGTAGCGGTCTTGACCAGGTAGGTCTTGGGGATCTTGAACTTGGGATTGGTGAGACGCTCGCCGAACTGCGTGTCGTTGGTGAGTAGTAGTAGGCCCGAGGTATCGAGGTCGAGACGGCCTACCGGGAAGACCCAGGGGGAGGCGTCGTCGAGGAGGTCGTAGACGGTGGGACGCTTGTCGGGATCGTGACGGGTGGTGACGTAGCCGGTGGGTTTGTAGAGGAGCAGGTAGACGGGCGCGGAGGGGCGCAGCGGGCTACCGTCGAGGGTGACGCGGTCCGCAGCGAGATGCACCCAGTGATCGGGGTCCTCGACGATGCGGCCGTTCACCCGGACGCGGCGCGCGTGGATGATGCGGCGGGCCTCGGTGCGGGAGGCGACGCCGGACTTGGAGAGGACGCGTTCGAGGGTTTTAGACGGCCCCCCTCCTGCCGCCCGCCGTCCTTCGACATTCGGCTGGGCCGCCTTCCGATGGCTCATATGGGCATTCATGAGCATGGTAACGTGGTTTGGCACTCGAGAACTATCTGGTGCAACCAGGATCGACTTGGACGTCCTGATTCACCGCTTCCGCCTCCGTAGATCTCCGGCAGCCGTCCTGCAGGCCCACCCTTCCATCGTAGCGTGGTGGAACTATCGAGCCCTCTCCATAACCGTACGCAGTATGCTGTTGATCCGCGTCGAGTAACCCTTGCCGTACTGCATGAGCCAGTCGTAAACTTCCCGGTCGATGCGGGCGGCCACCAGCACCTTCGGAGTGCGGCGGAACTGCGCCAGTTGCTCGTCGGTCAGGGGAGGGATGTCCGAGTAATCAATGTCGGAATCGTCTCCGGCAGCCTGCCGCTTCGCAATTCCGGACAGGACGGCCTTCTGCTCTTTACCCACGGGCTTGCTGAATATAGATTCGGCGCTCACGCTTATTAGCTTCGCGGGCCGAGATGATGCGGATGGTTTCTTCTTCGCCATTTTCATTCTCCATGCGATATACGTGAACAACCAGCAGCACCGCCCCCTCTACGGCTCCAATGGCGTGCCACCGCTGTTCGCCAGTCACGATGCGATCCTTGCGGAAGATTACGTGGGGATCATCGAAAACGAGTGCCGCACTCTCGAAAGCGATGCCACCGTGCTTCTGTTGGTTGATCCGGTTCTTTTCACTGTCCCATTCAAATCGCATCGCTATACAAAATGTATAACGTTCACAGTGGGAAGTCAACGGTTCTCCGCTCTCGTGCTGGCAGGGTCCAGGGCGATGATGCAATCCTCTACCAGATCACGAGCCGAGCCCGATCCCCCCTGTTCACAGACGGTGGCCGAAGTTTTCGCTGATGCGGCCGTTCACTCGGACGCGGCGGGCGTGGATGATGCGGCGGGTTTCGGTGCGGGAGGCCAAACCGGATTTGGAGAGGACACGCTCGAGGGTTTTGAGAGAGGCGCCTTTTACCATCCTGGAACCTAAGATTTTCTCACGGAAAATCACCTTCTCCGAGGAGCCCGTTTCCGGTCTATGAGAGGTCTATGAGAGGGTTGATAGAGCGGTCCTATTATGGGACCATCGACTCATCCTCCAGTGCACGTTTTAAGGGCGGCGAAGTCTAAAGCTTGAAGAAACCGGCAACGAGAATGGTGCGACTGTTAACGGATCGTGGCCTAAGCTCCCCACCGAAAAGGGCCTCCATGAGTCTCCGGGCAACGATGTTGCGCCAAACGGGTTTTCCAAACACTCTAGCGTACGCTGATTTCGCACTTGCGATTGTTTGCATCAGACGTCTCGATCTTTGTTTCCCAGCGTCCATCCATCGGGAAACTGTTCGGAAAAACACTGGCTGCGACGCACTTGTTTCCTACGAGGCTGACCATCCGATCTCCCGTTTGTCTTTCAACGTGTATCATCAATTCGAGCGCGACGAGGCGTCTCGCGCCGTCCTCCAAACGTGCGATCTCCTTCTTGCGTGCCTCGAGATCGGTTTGTAGACCCGCGATTTGCACTCTCTGGCTTTCCACGATGCTGGATTGCGCCAACCGAACCTCCTCCTGCACCGACGACAGCGCCCCTTGCGCCCTCCCAAACTCGTCCTGTGATCGACCGAGGTTCGTCTGGGCCTTTGCAATGTTATCCTGGATAACTTGGCTTTCGATCTGCTTTTTCAGTTGTTCCTTTGCGAGCGACCTCTGTTCTTCCGCGCGGTCTTCAATTGCGTTTCCGCAACGTCCCTTTGTTTCGCGGCTGCAATCGTCAGTTGGTCACTCTTATCTAACAGCTTAAGCAGGCGGTCATTGTTGGAGAGCCCCGCGGCAACCACTAACAACTGAGATACCGCCTTCAGTCCAATACTCGCGTCTACTCGCGTCGATCAACATGATCGCTAATGCTAGCACAGCCCACTCGACGGGTTAGAATGACGGCTCCCCAGGTAGTATTCGAACCTACCGGTCACCACCCCAACGCATAGGACTTCTCCCGGCGCGGCGAGGCGGCGCCGAACATCACCTTGCGGGCGGCGTCATAGCGGATGGCGGTTTCGTCGCCCCCGGACCACTCGCCCTCCACCTTCACGATGTGGCCGCGGCGGGCGAGTTCTTCCAGGGTCTTGGCGTTGAAGCGTCCCTCGAAGCCGATTTCGCCGGGGGAGGCTTTGCGGGGGAAGAAGGAGCTGGGGAAGTGGGCGATTTGGAAGTTGGGGGCGTCGATCGCTTCCTGGAGGTCCATCCCGAACTCAACGACGTTGAGGAAGAACTGGAGGTTGACTTGATCCTGCTCGTCGCCGCCGGGGGTACCGAAGACCAGGAAGGGGGCGCCATCTTTCAGGGCCAGGGAGGGGGTGAGGGTAGTGCGGGGGCGCTTGCGGGGCTCCAGGCGATTGGCTTTCGAGTCGTCCAGCCAGAAGATCTGGCCGCGGGTGGACAAAACGAACCCGAGTCCTTCGAGGATCGGAGAGGTGCGGAACCAGCCGCCCGAGGGCGTGGCCGAGAAAAGATTGCCGGCGGCGTCGGCGGCGCGGGTGCCAGTGGTGCCCTTTTCGCCGGGCCGGAAGTCGATCACCCGGGGCGGCGGGACGTGGCTGATCTTGACGCCTTCAAAGGGGAAGGGGTCGCCGGGACGCATTTCCATCGAGACCAGCCCCATGTCGATGAGCTTGCGGCGCTGGGCGGCGTAGTCCTTGGAGAGCAGGCCGTGGGACGGCACCTTAACGAAGTCGGGGTCGGCGTAGTATTGCTCGCGGTCGGCGTAGGCTAGCTTGCCGGCCTCGGCGAGGAGGTGCACGTAGTCGACGGAGTTGTGCTTGAGGGCCTTGAGGTCGTAGCCCTCCAGGAGGTTGAGCATCTCCAGGAGCACCGGGCCCTGGGACCAGAAGGGAAGCTTGTAGACCTCGACGCCGCGATAGTTGACGTGGGCGGCATCACCGATCTGGCCCTGGTAGGTGGCCAGATCTTCTTCGGTGAACAGTCCGTTGGAGACGAAGTTGTTGGAGTCGCGCGATTTGAACTCGCGCTGGTAGCGCACGATTTCGCGGGCGATGTCACCCTTGTAGAAATAATCCCGGGCGGCGCGGAGGGCGGCGCTGCGACCCTTGCGGCGGTTCTTGGCTTCGACGTCGAGGAGCCGCTGGAAAGTGCGGCCCAGGTCCTTTTGAACAAAGATGTCGCCGACGTCGGGGACTTTGCCGTTGGGTAAGAACACCTTGGCGGAGGAGGGCCATTCCTCACGGAGCCGCTTCTCGGTGGCTCGGATGGTGCCTCGGAAGCCGGGGTACATGGGGAAGCCGTCGCGGGCGAGTTCGAGGGCGGGCTGCATGACCTGGGCCAGGGTCATGGTGCCGAAGCGATCGAGGGCGAGGACCACGGCGTCCATAACGGCTGGCGTGGTGGCGGGCAGGAAGCCGTCCTCGGGGATCAGCTCAATGTTGTTCTTGTGAAACCACTCGATGGTGGCGGCCCGGGGAGCCACGCCCTGGCCACTGATGGCGTAAACCTTCTTGTCCTTGGCGGAATAGATGAGGATGGGGCACTCGCCGCCGAAGCCGAAGAGGTTGAATTCCAGGACGGACTGGGCCAGGACCTGGGCGACCCCGGCATCGATGGCGTTGCCGCCCTGTTCGATCATTTTGATACCGGCGCGGACGGCCAGGGGGTGTCCCGAGGCGGCCATCCCGTGGGTGCCCATAATGACCGGGCGGGTGCCGGCGGATAGAGCCAGTGTGTATCCCAGGAGTAGCGCAAAGCGTGATTTCATTCGCTTCCCTCAGTGTGGACTAACCCCGATAGTATCATAGGGTGGCCGCCCGCCTCACTGCGGGCGTGATCGATCCCAGAGTTTTCCCAGATCGCGCGCCCCATGGATAAATCCGAGGACGAAGATAATTTCTTTTCTGATTTCGAAGATGAGACGAAACTTTCTGACGAAAATCTCACGGACATCAGAGTGGTCGAGCTCGGGTACAACTCGGCCACGGCGCGAAAACTGCTTCAAGGAACGTGCTGCGTTCTGGGCTTCTCGAACGACCGCCGCGGCGTATCGGGGAGAATCCCGCGCGATGTAGGCAGCAGTGGCTTCTAGGTCCTCTAGCGCTGGCTCGGTCGAGACTACTCGCCGAGCCATTTGGACAACCGGCGCTCAGCCTCTTCCTCGGTAAACACACGCTTTTCTTCTATGGCTCTCCGCCCGCACTCGACCTTCTCACGAACGTAGATGTGGTATTGGATATCTTCAAAAGAAGAATCGTCCGGCAGGGCCTCCAGCAGTTTGCGGACCTCTTCCTTGGCGGTAGCCATGGGAACCTCCTGGGATTCCTTCAAAACCAGTAAACCACAGTTTATGGGTGGCTGGCGCAATCAGGTCATGAGCTACTTTGACAGAATCAGGCTTCGCGGGATAGACTGGGCTGGGGGCCAACTTCAATCTTGGGAAGCAGTTTCCGCCCATGCCAAGACCTGAGGATTTCGGCATTACCGATGAAGATTGGCACCGCAGCCAGCGCGTGAAGGACGGCTCGTTGGTGAGTCTGTTTTACTCAAGCTCAAAAGCCAAAGTGGACGCATACTATGCAGCGTTAAACGCATGGAAAGAGGCCTGTCGAGAGGTCGGCCAAGGCAGTCAGGATTGACGCCCGTATTCGGTCCCGTTTCGTCCTTGCCACTTTTTACCTACGCCGCCCTTTGGCCATCCCATTCTTCGGCCTCGAGCAGGGCCACCAACTTCCCGACTCCACATGGCCGATTCGTCACCCCAGCAGCCAGGGCAGGGGTGATTCGTAGGGTCCAGTGGATCTCGATGAAGTTGTAGCAGAAGTAGTGCAGAGCGACCGCAGCGCATGGTTCTCAAGCTTCCGACTGAAGGCGTTCGTCAAACCGATTAAGCATACCCCAGCCGACTTGGAGGCGTTGGTAGTAGCATGAAAGGCCGGAGGCGAAGGTGAGGATTGGAGTTGTCGGGTTGGGGTTCATGGGAAGTACGCACCTGGCGGCGTGGGCAGGGGTTCCCGGGGCGGAGGTGGTGGCGCTCAGCGATCCTAAGCCGCACCGGTTGTCCGGGGATCTGAGCGACATTCAGGGGAATCTCGGGGGTCCGGCCCAAAAACAGGATTTCAGCCGGATGCGGACGTACCGGAGCTACGCGGAGGTGGCGGCGGATCCGGACGTTGAGGCGGTGGACATCTGCCTGCCCACCAGCCTCCATTTGCCGGCGGCGCTGGCGGCGTTGCGGGCGGGGAAGCATGTGTTGGTGGAGAAGCCGATGGCTCTGACGGGAGAGCAGTGCGACGAGATGATCGCGGCGGCGCGGAAGGCGGGGCGGGTCCTGATGGTGGCGCAGGTGGTCCGCTTCTGGCCGGATTATGCGGCGGCGCGGGAGATCCTGAGGTCGGGGAGGCTGGGGAAGGTCAAGAGCGCGGTGTTTCACCGGAAGTGCGCGGCGCCGGCGTGGGGGAAATGGCTGAAGGACGCGGGCAAGAGCGGGGGAGGCGTCTTTGATCTGTTGATTCATGATGTGGATTATTGCCAGGAGATCTTTGGGCGGCCGGCGAGGGTCCGGACGATTGGGTGCGAGGAGATGGAGAAGGGGATCGACTGGGTCCAGGCGGAGTTGGAGTATCCCGGGGGGCCGCCGGTGGTGATCTCCGGAGGCTGGCACCATCCGAAGAGTTATCCTTTCTCCATGGAGTTCACCATCATCGCCGAGGGCGGGACCCTGGACTTCCATTCCGGATTGCGGCCGCTGACTCTGTACCTGGCCGATGGGACCGAGGAGAAGCCGGCGCTTCCGGCCATGGATGGATTTGCCGGGGAATTGCGGTATTTTGTGGACTGCGCCGGGGCGAGCCGGTGGCCGGAAGCGTGCAGACCGGAAGAGTCGGCGGAGGCGGTGAGGACGATGTTGGCAATAAGAGATGGAAGAGGCAGTGGCCAGTGAAGAGGAGGAGAAATGGGCTTGCAACCTTTGGAGATCGGCGTGATGTTTTGGGGGGATAAGCCCCCTCGGGAGAAGATCCAGCAGGTCAAGGCGCTGGGAGTGACCTGCGGGCAGTTGGGGATGGGGGGCGACGCGGACCTCTCGCGGGGGGCGGCACAGGCTTGGAGAGACGCGCTGCGGGAGGAGGGATTTACGCTGGTGACGGCGTTTGCCGCGTATACCGGGGAGAACTACGCCGATATACCGACGGTGCAGAAGACGGTGGGGTTCATCCCGCTCCACACGCGCGCGGTGCGGTTGATGCGAACGCTGGAGTTGAGCGACTTTGCGGCTGTGCTCGGGGTGGGGAGCGTGGCGTGTCACATCGGGTTCGTGCCGCATGACCAGAATCATCCGGACTATGTGGCTGTGCGCGAGATGGTGCAGCGGGTTTGCGACCGCTGCGCCGAGAACGGGCAGACCTTTGCCCTGGAGACCGGACAGGAGCCGGCCGCCACTCTGATGCAGTTCCTGGGAGAGGTGGGGAGAAACAATCTGAAAATCAACTTCGATCCCGCGAACATGATCCTCTATGGGACCGGCGATCCGATCGAGGCGCTCGAAGTGGTGAAGTCGCAAGTGGTGTCGGTGCATTGCAAAGATGGGGATTGGCCGCCTAAGGGGGTGCCGGGGGCCTTGGGGACCGAGCAGCCGCTGGGGAAGGGGGCGGTGGGCATGGCGCGGTTTGTGGCGAAGTTGAAGGAGATCGGCTATACGGGGGCCCTGACCATTGAACGCGAAGTGTCCGGAGACCAGCAACGGCTGGATATCCTGTCGGCAATTGAACTCCTGAGGAGCTTGCGATGACACGAAGAAGCTTTGTGGCCGGCGCGCCGGCGATTCTGATGGCCCAGTCGCCGAACGACGTGATCCGCGTGGGGATCATCGGGGTGGGAAACCGCGGCGGATTTCTGCTCCGCCAGATCCTGAAGGTTCCGAACGTGAAGGTGGTGGCGATCTGCGACCTGGACCCGGATACCTTGAAGAAAGCCGGACAGGCCGCGGCGGCGCACTCGCCGGAGCTATATACCGAGTACCGGAAGCTCCTCGACCGCAAGGATATCGACGCGGTGTTCATCGCCACGCCGGTGGATCTGCATCGCGAGATGACCATGGCGGCCCTCGAGGTGGGCAAGAACATCTACTGCGAAAAAACCGATGGCCCGGACCCCCGAGGAGTGCAAGGCGGTGCTGGCCGCGTCGAAGACGGCCAAGGGGATTCTGCAATACGGGTTCCAGTTGCGCCACGATCCGTTCCGGGCGGCGTCGGTGAAGTACATCCATGACGGGAAGCTGGGGAAGGTGTTGTTCCTGCAAGCCTATCGGCATTCGGGGGACCTGCCCCGGAATACGGCGTGGTATTTCGACGCCTCGCGGTCGGGGAACAACATCGTCGAGCAGGCCTGCCACATTTTGGACATCTTCAACTGGGTCACCCAGACGCATCCGCTGAGGGCGTACGGGAGTGGCGGGATCAACCTGTACAAGGATGAGCCCCCGGGACGGACCACGCTGGACAACTACGTGGTGCTGTTCGAGTACCCCAACGACGTCCGGTTCAGCTTCAGCCACATCTTCTTCGATCCGCCCAACTTTACGGGGATCCAGGAGCGGGTGTTCGGGTCGGAGGGGGGCCTCGATCTGCCGAAGGGGATGCTCTACCCGCGGACGGGGGGACGGGAGTCCAAGCCGGAGAAGATCGCGGTGGAGGGGGAAGGCGAGGACATGAACCTGCGATCGGTGGCGGCGTTCTTTGACAATGCTCGGGGGAAGAAGCGGCCGCTGAACCATCCCGACAGCGCCCGGATCTCGACCCTGACCGGGATACTGGGGCGGAAGTCGATCGAGGAGAAGCGGTTGGTGGAGTGGCGGGAGGTGGACCTGTAGGGAACTTTTGGTGTGGTTTTGCGTACTTGGACGTTAGGGAGGTGCAGCCATGTTTTGCACGAACTGCGGGATTGAGTTGCGGGAGGCGGACCGGTTCTGCTCCCAGTGCGGGAAGACCACGGGGGTGGGCGGCTCGGCGCAGGGGGCCTCGCAGAAGCGGCTGACGCTGCCGCTGGAGGGGAAGAAGGTGTTGGGGGTGTGCGCGGGGTTTGCCCGGTACTTTGAGATGGACGTGGTCCTGATGCGGATCATCTGGCTGGTGGGTTCGTTTGGCACCGGGGGGATCGGGTTTCTGGCGTACTTCATCGCTTGGTTGTTGATGCCGAAGGACGTGGCGGTGGCTAGTCCGGCGGGGTTTCAGGCTTCTTCGGTGGCCGGGCGAGCGTAGGGGATCCGCGCGGCAATAGCTCACTCTTGCCTCGGCGGTTCCGGTGTTCCGGGGCGCACTTCACAGGACTAATCCGGCTGCGAACATCCCGCCGGCCACGCGTTTCCTAACTCCGCGCCCGCTTCTAGCGTAGTGCGTTTGCATGGCCGGGGGACACGAATTGTAGTTGTAGTCTACTTTCCGTATTGCTTAGCCGCTTTGCCAATCGATGGACCGGCCTTGGCAAGATCTTGCGGGTTCATGATCGGCCGGAACGAGACCTTTGCGTTGAACGCGAGAAACCAGGGCTCAGCGACCGCCGGAATCTGCGATGCGTCCTTCATGTCGAACACGATGGAGCCCGACCGTTGGCCGTTGTCGTCGGCGAAGAAATAGGCCGCTTCCGGTTTGAGATCGGCCAGAATTCGCTCGACCGTAGAGCCCAGGGTTCCATCCTTGGCGGCGGCATTTCCGGTCTCGACCGGAATCGATACTCTCAGCAACATCCGCATTTGGTTTTCCTCCTCTAAGGAAAAGGCGCCGAACGATTATACCCCGACTCGTGTGTGGAAGTGCCTTCCGGGCGGTTGACGGTGGATCTTTATCGGAAGGGCATGTCTGGCCGTCGTTGCACGTCAGGTCGAGGCCAGACTATTGCAGATCCGCTCCCTAGCCCGGGCGAAAAGTCGGGGCACTGTCGAAGCGACCCGCTTTCAGCACGAATCTGACCACGCAGGTTACGGCCGCGGTTCGGCGCCGGTACTGCGCAGCCAGGTCAGGCTGCGGTTCAGGTCGGTCTTTTGGAGCTCGGGGTCGTTGGGGTTGTGGGGGGGAACGGCGGCGTGGGGCTTGGCGAGGGCGTGGAAGCGGGCGAAGTCGGAGGCTTTCACCTTTTCGAAGCCCTTCCAATAATCGGGTTCCAAATAGGGCAGGATCGCCGGGGGGCGGCCGGTGATGATCTCCAGATTCAGGGCGGCGTGGGGACAGCGTTGGCGGAAGGCTTGGATCACGCGGCCGATGCCGATGTTGCCGTCGCCCAGGGCCGTCCATTGGAAGACGGCGCCGCGCTCGTGGGGCCAGAGGGCGCTGTCCCGAAAGTGGCTGGTGACGGCGTAGGGGGCCAGGATCTCTACGGTCTGGAGGGGGTCTTCGAGGACCAGCATGGGATTGCCGGTGTCCAGGCAGGACCCCACGTAGTCGGGGCCAGCCTGCTCGATGAGGTACTTCATTTCCTCGGCCCGCAGATCCTTGTGGTTTTCGATGGCGATCTTGACGCCGGCCCGCAGACACTGGTCGCGCAGGTTGCGGCAGAGCCGGACCATCGCGTCGATGTGCTTTTCGACGGGGCCGTTTTCCTTGCGCTCGGGCTCGTTGCCGATGACGCAGCGGACCGCCGTCGCGCCCAGGACCGAGGCCGCGCGGATGGCCAGGCCGAGCTGCTCTTCGGGAGTTCCGTAGGAGGCGCGAAAGGATCGGGAGGTGGGACAGACGCCCCAGGTACCCATCTCCAGCCGGATGCCGAGGCGCTCGGCGTGGGCCCGGACCTTCTTCCAGTAACTCTCGTCGGTGGCGGTCTTGTAGTCGGGGTGGAGGTGGGGGAATTCGGAGAATTGGATGTTGTTGAGTCCTAGCGAGGCGATGTGGTCGAGGTACTGGAAGGCGTTCCACTTGGTGGAACGGAGCGTGTAGGAATCGATGCCGAGGAGGGGCACGGTTAGGGGTTAGTTTACTGCTTTGGTTCTTGGATATCCAGTAGGCGGTCAGGCCGGAGGTTCTCCAGGCGCTGGGTTTGACCGGAGGGCCAGGAGATCTCCAGGAGGCGAATCATCGGGGAGGGGCCGAGGCCGAAGTGGACTCGGGGGTCGCTGGCGGAAAGGTAGCTGGAACAGGTGGAGACCATGGCGTGCTGTTCGGGGCCGGTCTGGGGCACCAGGCGGAGGCGGGCGCCTATGGCGTCGCGGTTGGAACGGGAGCCGGTCAGGTGGACCAGGAGCCAGTGGTTGGACCCGGAAGTTTGATTTTGGACCACCAGAGGAGCACGGTTGTTGTTGTTGACCACGAAGTCGACGAGGCCGTCGTTGTTGAGGTCGCCGAAGGCTACGCCGCGGGCGGCCAGGGGAGTGCCGAAGACGGGGCCGGCTTGCGCGGATACGTCATCGAACTTGCCTCGGGTGTTGTGGAGGAGAAGGAGGGGCTCCAGGTACCGGAGGTGGGGTTGGGTTAGCTCGATGTTGTCCATGACGTGGCCCTGACCCACCAGCAGATCGCGCCAGCCGTCATTGTCGTAGTCGAAGAAACGGGCGCCCCAACCGGAATGCAGGGAGGTCACGGCGCCGAGGCCGGAGGCGCCACTGACGTATTCGAAGATTCCCTTGAGATTGCGGAAGAGGGCGTACTTCTGAAGGGCCAGGGCGTTGACGAAGACGTCGGGCCAGCCGTCGTTATCGTAGTCGGCGAAGTCGACGCCCATGCCGGCGAAGGTCTTGCCGTCGTCGTCGTAGGCCAGACCTTGGACCAGGCCAACCTCGCGGAAGCGGCCCTGCCCTTCGTTGTGGAAGAGCTGCTGCGGGAAAGAGTCGTTAGCGATGAGGATGTCGATGCGGCCGTCGCGGTCGTAGACCTGGTTGGCGATGCCCTGGCCTTTGCCGGGCTTGGCGCCGAGGCCGGACGCCTGGGAGACGTCGGTAAACGTGCCGTTGCCATTGTTGTGGTAGAGGAGGTGAGTGGCCGGCTGGAACTGGTCGGGATGGCAGTAGGAGCGGTAGCCGGGGCGTTTGTCGCCGCACCAGTAGTCCATGGAAAAATCCCAGGTGAGGTAGCGGGAGACCACCAGGTCGAGGAAGCCGTCAGCGTCGTAGTCGAGGAAGGCGGCGCCGGTGGACCAGCCGGACGCGGCGACCCCAGCCTTGGCGGTGACGTCGGTGAAGGTCCCGTCGCCATTGTTGTGGTAGAGCAGGTTCGAGCCGTAGTTGGTGATGTAGAGGTCGGGCCGGCCGTCGTTATCGTAGTCGGCGGCGGCGACGCCCATGCCGTAACCCGAGCCGCGGAGGCCGGCCCGGCCGGTGACGTCGGTGAAGGAGCCGTCGTGGTTGTTGCGGTAGAGGCGGTTGAAGAAGCGGGGGTCGGATTTGTCGGGGGCGCGGCCGGGGGGCATGGGGTCGGCGAGGGCGGCGCCGTTGACGAAGAAGATGTCCATCCAGCCGTCGGAGTCGTAATCGAGCAGAGCGACGCCAGAGCTCATCGACTCGGGGAGATACTTGCGGGAGGTGGGAGAGGCCTGGTGCTGGAAGGAGATGCGCGAGCGAGGGGTGGCGTCAACAAAGGACGCGGCGGCCAGGATGGCCAGGGGCAGGAGCATCAGAACAAGGCTTGGTCGATTTTGGCGGCCAGGATGAAGTCGGACTCGGTGAGGCCGTCGATCTTGTGCGTGTAGGTCAGGACATCGACGCGGCCCCAGGCGAGGGTAATATCGGGGTGGTGGCCTTCGGCCTCGGCGATGGCGCCGATGCGGTTGACGAAGCCGAGGGCGGTCTGGAAGTCGGGGAAGCGGAAGCTGCGGGTGATATGGTGGTCGTTGACCACGGTCCAGTCGGAAACCTGGGCGGCGAGACGCCCGAGTTCCTCGCCCTGCAGTGGCGGCACGCCCCCGCGGCAAGGAACACAGTGTTTGGCGGCCAGGGACATGGGAAACGAAGCTGTCAGCTGTCAGCTGGCTGGCTGGGTAACAGCCACGAGCTGAATGCTTATGATAGCAGAGAAGCTGTTAGCTGTTAGGTTCCCAGATCGCTGATGGCTAACAGCTGAGAGCTTCTTCTTATGGAGTTGCGGAGCTATCGGAAAACCGATTTTGAGACGTTGTGCGAGATCGACACGAAGTGCTTTCCGCTGGGGATCGCCTACACGCCGGTCGAGATGCGCGCGATGCTCAAGGGGGCGCTGGCGCTGGTGGTGGAGAACCGGCGGGGGAGGGTGGTGGCGTTTTTGATCGGGCGGAAGAACCGGGTCATGACCCTGGATGTGCTGCCGGGCTATCAGCGGCGGGGAATGGGGCGGGCCTTGATGGAGGCTTGGGAGGCGCGGCTGCGGCGGGCCGGGATCGACCGGGTGTGGCTCGAGACCAGCGTGCGGAATCGGCCGGCGCAGGCGCTCTACCGGTCGCTGGGCTATAGTAGGGTGAAGCGGCTGCCTCATTACTACCTGAACGGCGAGGACGGCTGGCTGCTGGAGAAGCGACTGCATGTTCGCCCGCAAACTGCGCGTGGAGCTGGTGGAGCCGGGCGGCGTCCGGCCGGCGCCAAAACAGTGGCTGGATGACTACTTCATGAAGAACTTCATCCGGCTGTCGCGGTTCGATGAGACACTGGTGACCGGAGACGGCGAGATGGAGACGGGTCTGAGCGTGACGGCGGAAATGGTCGAGGAACAGCTTGGGCAGTGGCTGCGGGGTCGCAAGATGATCGAGCCGGGGACGCGCCTCGCAGTGAGGGAGCGGTGAGCGCGGGGCTGCCGGTGGGCCGGTTCCATTTTCGGTTTGAATGCCAGGCCGGTTGCACGAATTGCTGCACGCAGAAGGGGCACGTATACCTGACCGAAGCGGACATCGGACGGATCGCCGGGCACCTGGGCGCCACCCGGGAGCAGTTTGAGGGGCGGTACGTGAACCGGCAGGACGACTATCCCCGGCTGAAGATGCGGCTGGCGGAAGACTGCTATTTCCTGCGGGAGGGCGGCTGCGGCATCCACGAGGTGAAGCCGTTGCAGTGCCGGGTATTTCCGTACTGGCCGGAGAACGTGGGGACGCGGGCGGCTTGGCAGGGGCTGCGGAAGTATTGTCCGGGGGTGGGGGTGGGGCAGTTGGTCCAGATCGAGAGGGTAAGGGCGGAGGCGGAGGAGTACCAGGCGGCCTTCCCGGACATCTGATTCGCTATAGAAATTTTCAATCGGGGCCATAGAAACTATCCGCTTTGTTTTCCCCCCTTCCCCCGTGCAAGATACGGACTGTAAGAAAACGCAGTGAGTCCGCCTGTGTGCGACGGAAGCACTGAGCGGGAGTGGCTCCATGATGAGATGGCTTCTAACAACTGTCCGCCCAGAGGCCTCCGGTGTATACTTCCAACCGTCCGGGAACCCAAGACGGAAATCCTGGGAAAGGGAAACATGACACAACACCTGGTCCAGCGCTTCGTGCGCAGATGGTTGTTCGTACCAGCCCTGGCGCTGCTTCTCGCCACCGGCCTCCTGGGGTGGTTGTCAACGCCCTGTTTCGCTGACGAGCCCAAACCGGATCCAGCGGGCATCGCCACCGGAGACAAGACCAACGCGATAGATGCGGGCGGCGCCTCCTTTGTGGTTCCCGCGCCGACCGACCCGAAGGCTCCCGACTACGCGAAGAATAAGAAAGATTCCGACGACTACCAAGCCCAGGCGGCCAAAGAACCGCTGGCCGTCAAACTCGCCGACGATGTGGGCCACATTCGGGTGGCCACCAACTTCGCGTGGAC
>JBGOUV010000029.1:0-28742 GCA_041477815.1 Terriglobia bacterium
GCGCCGGTTTCATTGTTCTTCTTCTTTTTCCTGATGCTGATCCTCACCACCTTGCGCGGGATCGACCTGCATCCGATGAACTACTTCTTCCTGGCGGCCGCGTTCTTCGCCTTCCATCTGCTCCTGGCGTACCTGGTGGACCATCTCTCGATTCACGGGGCGTTCGTCATCTGCTCGGCCGTCTCGGTATTCCTGGTGATCAGCTACCTGCGGCTGGTGGCGGGAATGCGGTTTGCGGCGGTGGAGGCGGGGATTACGCAGGTGGTGTACCTGGTGCTGTTCTCGTATGCGTTCTTCTTCCGGGGATTCACCGGGCTGGCGATCACGATCGGGGCGATCGTGACCCTGTTCGTGGTGATGCAGATGACGGGGCGGATCCGGTGGGGGGAGAAGTTCTCGGCGGTGAATACGCGGGCCTAGGGAGGCCGGCGAGGGCGAGGGAGGGCCGGTGGGTCGCCGGAGGCGTCCGGGAGAGCCGCGACGTAGGGAGCAGTGCTGCCCAGGCAGTAGCCGCCCTTGCGGATTTCGACAAGGGGCTGGCGAGCATCTCCGCCATAGCTGGTTACCTGGTCTGGAGTGTGCGTGTTAAGAGCCGCGCTTGGTCAAGCTCGTGGTAAGGTGTCCATAGATCATGGCCGCCTTTGCCCTGCTCCTGGCCGCCGCCGGGGTGGACTTTGCCCGGCAGGTCGAGCCGATCCTCCGCGCTCGCTGCTACGCCTGCCACGGGGCCCAAACCCAGCAGAAGGGCCTGCGCCTGGACCGCTCCGCCGACGCCTGGCGCGGCAGCAGCGCCGGCCCGGTCATTCTGCCCGGCCGCGGTGCGGCCAGCAAACTGATCCAGCTTGTTAGCGGCCTCCCGGACGGTAAGGTGATGCCCCCGGTGGGCGCGCGGCTCACGCCGGGCGAAATCGCGATCCTGCGGACCTGGATCGACCAAGGGGCTTCGTGGGGGCCGGATCGCCGGCACTGGGCGTTTGAGCCCGTGCGGAGCGGTCCCGGGGGCTCGATCGACCGCTTCGTTCGGGACCGGCTGCGGTCCGAAGGCATCCAGCCCTCGCCGGAGGCCGACCGAGTTACCTTGGTGCGGCGTTTGAGTCTGGATCTGACGGGCTTGCCGCCGACCCCGGAGGAGACGGTCGCCTTTCTCGGCGACACGCGCCCGGATGCCTATGAGCGCGTGGTGGACCGGCTGCTGGCCTCCCCGCACTACGGCGAGAAGTGGGCCCGGTATTGGCTCGACCTGGCCCGCTATGCCGACAGCGACGGCTACGAGAGCGACCTGCCCCGTCCCCACGCCTGGCGCTGGCGTCACTGGGTCATCGACGCCTTCAACCGGGACCTGCCGTTCGACCAGTTCACGCTCGAACAACTCGCCGGCGACCTGCTGCCCGGCGCCACCGTCGAGCAGAGGGTCGCCCCCGGCTTCCATCGCAACACCCTCACCAACCGCGAGGGCGGCGTCGATACCGAGCAGTGGCGGATCGAGCAGGTCCTGGATCGGACCAATACGTTCGGAACGGTCTGGCTGGGCCTGACCGTCGGCTGTGCCCAGTGCCACGACCACAAGTACGACCCGATCTCGCAGCAGGAGTACTACCGGCTATTCGCCTTCTTCAACACCGCGCACGAGGCCGACATCGACGCTCCCTTGCCCGGCGAGATGGGTCCCTACCTCGCCCGCCGTCCCGGTTACGCGGCGCAGCGGCAGGCGCTGCTCGAGGAGTACCGGATCCCGGAGCTGCAAGTCGAGTGGGAGCGGCTCCTGCTCCACGCCGCCGACCATCCGGGCGAATCAGCCGCCTGGGACCGCGCGTGGAAATTCTTCGGCAACAACACCAACGGCGGGCAAGCGGTCCTGCGCCTGGACCCCGGCCTTCGCACCCCGCAGCAGCGCGACCAGCTCGCCGACTACCTGATCGCCCGGTTCAACGAAGGCTTCGGCCGGGACCGCCTGAAGGAGCATCGCATCGAGGAGCTGCGCAAGAAGCTGGCCGAGCTGAACGCTGCGGCGCCTGCGCTCAGCCAGGCGCCGACGCTGGCCGAGTTCGGGACGCCCCGGGCCAGCTATATCCTGCTGCGGGGTGATTTCCGGCAGCGGGGCGAGGAGGTCCGGCCGGGAACCCCCGCCGCCCTGCACCCGCTGCCGCCCGATCCGCAGCCTTCGCGCCTGACCCTGGCCCGCTGGGTCACCGCCCCGGACAACCCGCTCACGGCGCGGGTCACGGTCAACCGCCTCTGGCAGGAGCTGTTCGGCCGCGGCCTGGTCCGCACCTCGGAGGACTTCGGAACCCAGGGCGAGCGGCCCACGCATCCGGAGCTGCTGGACTGGCTGGCTGCCGAGTTCCGCGCCCGCGGCTGGAGCATGAAGCAGATGATACGGCTGCTGGTCATGTCGGATACCTATCGGCAGTCGTCCCGGGTGCGGCCCGAGCTGCTCAGCCGCGACCCCGACAACACCCTGCTCGCCCGCCAGGCGCGCTTGCGTCTTCCGGCGGAACTGGTCCGCGACTCGGCCCTGTTCGCCGCCGGACTGCTCGATACGTCGCTGGGCGGCCGCAGTATCCGGCCTCCGCTGCCCGCCGGAGTGGCCGCCTTGGGGTACGCCGGGGGCATCAAGTGGGTCGAGACGCCGGGTCCGCAGCTCTACCGCCGCGGCCTTTACATCCACTTCCAGCGCACCGTCCCCTACCCCCAGCTGATGAACTTCGACGCCCCCGACGGGTACCTGGCGTGCAGCCGGCGCCCGCGCTCCAACACCCCCTTGCAGGCGCTGAATCTGCTCAACGATCCGGTCTTCTTCGAGGCCGCCCAGGGTCTGGCGCTCCGCATCCTCCGCGAAGCTCCGCCCGGCGTCGAGCGCCGCCTGCGCCACGGCTTCCAGCTTTGTCTCGCGCGGCCGCCGACCGCCCGCGAGACCGAAAAGATGGCGTCTTACTTCGACCGGCAGATCGCCCTCCTGCGCCGCGAGCCCGGCGCAGCGCGCGCCCTGTTCCCGCTGGCGCTCGACGGCGTCGAGCCGACCGAGGCCGCCGCCTGGACCGCCGCCTCGCGCATTCTTCTGAACCTGGATGAGTTTCTCACCCGTGAATAACCCGGTCACACGCCGGAGCTTCCTGCTCGAGTCGGCCTGCGGCCTGGGCTCGATCGCGCTCTCGCAGTTGCTGGCCGCCGACAACCCCCTGGTCCCGAAGGCCCCGCACTTTCCCGGCCGAGCCAAGAACGTGATCTTCCTGTTCATGGAAGGCGGACCCAGCCAGATGGACCTGTTCGACCCCAAGCCCGCTCTCCAGAAATGGCACGGCCGGCCTCTGCCGCCGTCGCTCACCAAAGACCTGCGCCTGGCCTTCATCCGTCCCGATGCCGCCGTCCTGGCCAGCCCGCGGGTCTTTCAGCCCTACGGCCAATGCGGCACCGAGTTCAGCGACTGGCTGCCCCACACCGCCTCCTGCGCCGACGACATCTGCCTGGTCCGCTCCATGCACACGGACGCCTTCAACCACCACCCCGGCCAATTGCTGCTATTCACCGGCACGACCCAGTTCGGCCGCCCCACCCTGGGGGCCTGGGTGGTCTACGGCCTGGGTAGCGAGTCGCAGAACCTGCCCGGCTTCGTCGTCCTGGCCTCCGGCAAAGGCACCAGCGGCGGCGCTTCCAACTGGTCGAGCGGTTTTATCCCCTCCCACTACCAGGGCGTGGTGTTCCGCAGCTCCGGCGATCCCCTCCTGTACCTCACGAACCCGCCGGGCATCTCGACCGCCACCCAGCGGGCCTCCCTCGACGCTCTCCGCAGCCTCAACCAGGAGCGCTTCGCCTGGACCGCCGATCCCGAGATCGAGAGCCGCATCGCCTCCTACGAGCTGGCCTTCCGCATGCAATCGGCCGGCCCCGAGCTGCTCGATTTCTCGAAGGAGTCCCCGGCTACGCTGGAAATGTACGGGGTGGGCAAGGAGCCGACGCATCCCTACGCCGCCAATTGCCTGCTCGCCCGCCGCATGGTCGAGCGGGGCGTCCGCTTCGTTATGCTGGCCCACGCCAGTTGGGACGACCACGCCGAGCTGAACAAGAAGCTGAAGGAAAACTGCGCCATCACCGACCAGCCCACCGCCGCCCTGCTCCGCGACCTGAAGCAGCGCGGCCTGCTCGACAGCACGCTGGTGGTGTGGGGCGGCGAGTTCGGCCGCACTCCCCTGGTCGAGATCCGCAACGCCGCCCAGCCGGACAACGCCGGCCGCGACCACCACCCCTTGGCTTACACCATGTGGCTGGCGGGCGGGGGGATACGCGGGGGTCAGGTGGTGGGGAAGACGGACGAGCTGGGCATGACCATCGTGGAGGAGCCCATCCATGTTCACGACCTTCAGGCTACGCTGCTCCACTGCCTGGGCTTCGACCACACCCGTCTGACGTATCGGCATCTGGGGCGCGATTTCCGGCTCACCGACGTGGGGGGACAGGTGGTGCGGAAGCTCGTGACGTGAAAACCAGGAGCAATTCACCACCAAGACACCAAGACACTAAGAACACCAAGAAGACCAGGATTTTCTTGGTGTCCTTGGTGTCTTGGTGGTGAATTGCGGCGGTTTTAGAGGCCCAGCTCGTCCCGTATCGCCAAAGCCAGCTCATCGACCTTGGACACCGGGTACGGTCGGATGAGGCTCGACCCGAGCAGTTCCCGGGTGTCTGCGGGCAGGCTGTCGTCGACCACGGCGGTCAAGGCAACGGTCTCCCCCCGCTGAGCCCGGATGCGGTCGAAGACGAAGCACAGACGCGGGGCGTCGCTCATATCGTGGCGCAGGGAGAGGGCGTGGATGTAGTGGGTGCGGCCGTTGGGCCGGTAGGCGTAGTCGAGGTGGAAGGAGAAGCGGGGGCTCACGAAGCTGCCGACGGGGACCTCGGTCTCGAGGTGTTCCAGAACATGGTAGAGACGAAACCTCTCCCGGACCTGGCCTAGAATGGAGCGCCGCGTGCCGGCGGGCGCTTCCAGGGGCCGCAGTTCCGAGCGCTTGGGCGTAGCCAGGTAGGTCTGGGCCAGCCGCTCGATCTCCTCGATAGGGTCGCCCCCCTCGAAGGCCTTTTCCTCGGAGAGATGCAGGACCTGCGACAGATTCCGGCCCAGATCCTCGACGTAGCTGGAAAAGCCTTCGCCCCCCAGACGCCGATTCTCGAAATCGTCCTTGAGCCGCTGCAGAAACTCGACATCGGCCAGGGGATGGCAGCGGAGACGCAGGAAATCGGGCGTGAAGCGGGCGTCGAGCAGGTTGCCGTCGGGGTGGAAGAGAAGGAGGGCGACGTTGTAGAACTCCTCCGACAGCCGGTTGGGGGAGTACCGAACCAGTTGAAACTTGTATATGCTCATCGCCAGTTCGGGAACGGATCCCGGGCCGCGCTCTTAGACGCCCGCAACAGTTCCGGCACCCGTTTCCTCCTCTCGAACAACTCCAGCATCAAGCGCTCCAGCGCGTCCAGGTCATCCTCGTACCACCATTCGAGCGGCACCTGCCGGGCGGCCAGGTCGAGCACCTCCAGGCTGCAGGCGGTAATGCGGTCGAGCCACGGCTGGAAGGAATTATAGCCGGTGACCCCCTCGTACAGCCACGGGCGGGGATAGATCCCCACCAGGGGCCGGTCCTCGAAGTTCCAGTGCTGGGCCCGGAAGGCGAAGCCGTGGTCGATCATGCTGGTCACGAAGCTCTGGGCCGCCCGGTCACGGTAGAAGATGGCTTGGCGGCCATTGGCGTTGGAGGTCCATTTATCGAACGCCGCCATCCCCAAGAAGGCATCGACATTTGACACCTGCCGCAAAAGGGCGTCCGGAAGATAGTCGTAGACGGGCAGGCGGGAGGGGTCGCCGGGACAGCGAGAGCCGAACTGAAGCCCCGGGGTACAGCGCTCGCGGCGGCCGGCGGCCTCGATGTAGAGGCCGGGCGAGGCGGCCACCAGGTCGTCGCTCACCTGGACGAT
Organism: Terriglobia bacterium; assembly: GCA_041477815.1. Lineage (GTDB taxonomy): Bacteria > Acidobacteriota > Terriglobia > Bryobacterales > JACQDG01 > JBGOUV01. Next base: position 5,962 of record JBGOUV010000029.1, read on the forward strand.
TTCGCCCGGCGCGGCCGGCAGGCCCAGGTGTTCCAGCAGGGCGGCGGTCAGGAGCTCGTTGGCCAGCACCCGCCGGTGCTGGGGGTTGTTCTGGAACTTGACCACGTAGTAATGACCGTCGCCGGCCAGCAGAAGCTGCGATTGCGCGCCGCCCCGCATGCGGGCGAAGTGCTGACGGGCCTGAACGGGCATGGGAGGTCCGGTCCATCGTACAATAGGCGTTCGAGTTCCGCTATGAGGAGGACTTCGTGTCGGACCAAGCTATTCATCTCGGAGCCGGCGGCGCCCGGCGCACCGAGGATATCGCCCTGGACCTGATGAGGTTCATCGCCTTGACCACCGGGTACGGCAAGATACAGGGCGCGGCGGGCTTTTCCGGAAAACCCGGCGGCCGCCCCAACGACGAGTACGCGGAGAGCCTGTTGCAGCTTTACGGGCGGTGCCTGGAGGCGGTGGAGAAGCGCGGGGGCTAAACCACCACGACGCCAAGAAAAAAGGGCCATGGGGAGTGCCCATGGCCCTGTCTCTCGGCTAACCCCGGCGGGCTACTTCTTCTTGCCCTTTTTCTTCTTGGCGGGGGCCTTCTTGGCTGCTTTCTTGGGAGCACCCTTCTTGGCGGCCTTCTTGGGGGCGGCCTTCTTGGCGGCCTTCTTGGGGGCGGCCTTCTTGGCAGCTTTCTTGGGAGCAACCTTCTTGGCAGCTTTCTTGGGAGCAGCCTTTTTGGCGGCTTTCTTCGGAGCGGCCTTCTTGGCGGCCTTCTTAGCCGCTTTCTTGGGAGCAGCTTTTTTGGGGGCCGCTTTCTTGGGGGCCGCCTTCGCGGCCTTCTTGACCGGCTTTTTGGGAGCCGGTTTCGCCTTAGGCGGCGCTAGTGGCGGTGGCGGCGGCGGTGGCGGCGGAACCGCTGCGGCCGCTGCCTCCAACTCCGGCTCTACGTCGTCGTCCCCTTCGGCGTCGAAGCCTTCCTCCTCATCCAATCCCGCGCCTTCTTCCAGTTCTTCCTCTTCGTTGAGACCAAACTCTTCCCGGTCAAACGCCATATGTACCAGCCTCCTCACCGGCGCCCTTCTGCGCCGGCAACATGGAATGGAAATACCAAGCCAGTGGAATTATAGAATACCTTTTTTTCGGACGGAGGCAAGGAAAAAGAAAAATTCAATCCTGCCGGAAGAATTTAGTTGGTGCGAGGTGGAGTACGGCGGGATTGCGAAGCCACCTGGCGAGGCGACTGGCCCGCCTGCACGGTCAGGACCTGCCCAATCGCCAGGCGCGTGCCCCGCAGCCCGTTCCAGGTCTGTAACTGGGCTACGGTCACCCCTTGACGCTTGGCAATGGCTCCCAGGGTGTCGCCCTGCTTCACCGTATAGCGGGGTCCCACCCGCTCGCCCAAGCCCGCCGGAGACCGGCGTACCGGGTCCGGCCGGTAGGCTACCGGGATGCTGATCCGCTGGCCGGACGCCAATTCGCGCCCTTCCAATTGGTTCACCGCCGCAATCTCTTCCGGCTTGACCTTGTAACGCAGCGCGATCTGGGCCAGGGTCTCCTGGCCGTGCACCTCATGCCGCCGCCAGCTTGCCCGCCGGGACTCGGGGATGGCGCTGATCTCTTGCTCGAATCGTTCGGCCGTACCCTTGGGAATCCGCAGCGCGTAGGAGCTGTCCGGGGTCGCCGGACCCAGCAGCGCCGGGTTTAACTGCTTGATCCGGGCCGGCGTGGCGCCGGTCAGGTCCGCCACCAGGGGGAGACCGATGCGGGACTTGGTGGTGACGGTGTCGTAATGGATGGCCGGCTCCGGCGTCACGTCATCGAGGCTAAAAGTATCCGGGTTCTTGGCCAGGAGCGTCATGGCCAGGATCACCGGAACGTAATTGGCGGTCTCGCGGGGCAAGGCTCCTCGGGAGACGAACTCCCAGAAGTCGGCGTAGCCGGTTCGCTCCACGGCCCGCTGCACACACCCCGGGCCGCAGTTGTAGGCCGCCATGGCCAGGTACCAATTGCCGAACTGGGCGTAGAGGTCCGACAAGTGGCGGGCCGCCGCATAGGTGGCCTTTTCCGGGTCCAGGCGCTCGTCCACCAGGCGGTTCTGGTTCAGCCCGTACTCCTTGCCGCGCCAGGCCACAAATTGCCACATTCCGGTGGCCCGCTTGGGCGATCGGGCGGTAGCCCGGAAACCGGATTCGGCCTGCACCAGGTAGATCATCTCCTGCGGGATGCCCTGCTCGGCCAGTATCCGGGAAATCATAGGCCGATAGGCGCCCGCCCGGCGCAGGCTCTCCCGCAGGGTGTTTCGTCCCCGCTTGAGGAAGTAGTTCACGTAGCGCATCACCGCTTCGTTCAGGGTCAGGGGCAGATCGGAGTCGGTGGTCAGGACCAGCTTGCGCAGATCGGCCGGGATCTTGGAATCCTCGTCCAGGTTGAGGGCGAGTAATTCCTCCAGCAACAGGGGCTCCGCCTGCTGGGGCACCGCCGGCTGCTTCCAGGATTCGAGCTCTTGGGCGTGCAGCTCCTCCAGCAGGTTATTCGGGTTGCGCCGGGGTTCCCGGCGCGGGCTGAATAGTTCGGGCGCCTGGGGACTCTGGTAGACCAAGGCCAGGGAAGGATCCTCGGCCGGGAGGGGGTTCAGGCTGAGGATGGGGGGTGCTTCCAGAACGACCGGCGGTTGTGGGGCCCGCGTCGGGGGCGGAACGTAGGTGGTGAGAGTTGCCCACTGCCGGTTGTGGTAGCCGGTGCAAGAAACCAGTAGCGTGCCTCCCACGATCAGTGTTACTACCGCCGCCATGTACCCGCTCTGTGGTATCCTCATCGGCCAGATTGGACCGGTTCGTTAGGGTTTAAAAACCAGCAAGACGGGCCATGCTATCAGATCCGACCGCCCGATGTCCAGTAGGAAAGTATGAGCCAAAATCATTGTCTTTTAGAATCAATCACTTAGGAGGACAGTCCCCATGCGTTTGAACCGCCGCAACGCCGTCAAGAGCCTGGTTGGGATGGTCAGCGCCTCTCCCTTGCTGGCCCAGGGCCCGCGCGACAGCGAAGCCCTTTTAGAGCCCGCCGGTGTGATGGACTTCGAGCCTCTGGCGAAGGCCAAGTTGGATAAACTGGCCTACGACTACCTGGCCGGAGGCTCGGAGGACGAGGTCTCGCTGCGCGACAACCGCGCGGCCTTCAACCGCATCATCCTGCGGCCGCGCGCCTTGGTGGATGTCCACCAGATCGACCTGGGGATCGAGCTGTTCGGCCGGAAGCTCGACTACCCCATCCTGCTCGATCCGGCGGGGGGCAAGAACTGCCTGCACCCGGACGGGGAGCTGGTCGTCGCCCGGGCCGCGGCCCGCGCCAAGGCCCTGCACATAACCAATGGCGGCATCCAGTCGCTGACCAAGACGGGCCAAGGGCCGGTGTGGTGGCAGGTCACCACCGGGGCGCAGCTCCGCACCCCCCAGACCATACGCCAGTTCGTTCGGCAATTAGAGGATGACGGCTGCGCGGGGATCTGTTTCACCATCGACATCATGCACGTCTCCCACCGCGAGCGGAACATCCGGAACAAGTTCGACCGCTCCTGGGGCGAAACCGGCATCCCCCCGCGCGACGCCCAGGGCCGCCTCCCCGCGCCGAAGAACCCCGAGCGGGCCGGCAACTACCCCTCGCGGCCGTTCCCGACCCCGACTTGGGAGAGCGTCCGGCAACTCCGCGCGGCGACCAAGCTGCCCATTGTCGTCAAGGGTATCCTGACCGCCGAGGCGGCCGAGCAGTGTGCGCAAAACGGAGTCTCGGGAATCATTGTTTCGAGCCACGGCGGCCGGCAACTGGACCACGTCGGTGCTACGATTGAGGCGTTGCCGGAGGTGGTGGACGCGGTGAAGGGACGGATTCCGGTTCTGATCGACGGCGGGTTGCGGCGCGGGACCGATATCCTGAAGGCTCTGGCGCTGGGCGCCAAGGCCGTCTGCGTCGCGCGGCCGTATCTCTATGGTCTGGCCGCTTTCGGACAACCGGGGGTGGAGCGGGTGCTCGAGCTGCTGCGCACCGAATTGGCCCTGGACATGGGACTGGCCGGCCTCCCCAACATCGCCGCCATCGACAAATCGCTGATTCGCATCCGGGGGTATCAGCATGATGGAGCGTAGAGCGTTTCTAGGATCTCTGTGGGCCGCGGCGGCGGCCGCCCGGCCGAAAGATGCACCCACGCGGCCGGCCAAGGTAATCAAATTATTCAAGTCCCCGGAGGGCACCCCGAACGGTCTGGAGACCACGTCCGAGGGCCTCTGGATCGGCGAGCAGGTGAGCGACCGGGCGTTCCTGGTCGACTGGAAGGGCAAGGTGCTGCGGAAGGTGGACACCGAATGCTCCAACTGCAGCGGCATCGCCGCCGGCGGCGGCTACCTGTGGATGGCCGCCAACGGCAAGGCGGTGGGCCGCGAGCCGCGTCCCACCGATGCCACCACCGGCGAGGTCATCCAATGCGACCTGAAGACCGGCAAGACCGTGAAACGCCATCCGGTGCCCGGGGGCAAGGGCGGGGTCCATGGACTGGAGTACGCCAACAATACCCTGTGGATCACGTCGCTGGGTATCCAAAAGCTGTCGCAGGTCGATCCCCAGGACTTCCACCTGATCCACCAGATCCCGGTGCACCTGGGCCGGGCCCATGGTCTGGCCTGGGACAAAGGGGCCATCTGGTGCATGCACTCGACCGACCGCGTGATCCACAAGCTGGACGCCAAGGACGGCACGATCCTCGAGATCGTCACGCTGGCCAAGACCGACCCCGATCCCCACGGCATGTGCCTGTACCAGGGCCATCTCTACTACTGCGACGCCGGCATAGCCCCCGGCGGCAAGAGTAACGGGAGCGACTCGGCAGGCTACATCTGCCGGATCGATTTGTAGCACGGAGCCGCTGCCGCAGAGAGCTGTCAAAAACACTCTGGAACCACGCATGTCAAAGTCTGGCGTCAGGTCTAAGGATGTGATACCTTAGTCCGCTACAGGACCTATATGAAATTGACCGATGGGCTTGTAGCTATACTTAAGGCGCTAAACAGCGCAAATTGGCCAACTGTTGCCCTTGTTTTGGGTATAATTGCTATCTTTCTTTTTAGAAAGCCGATCTATGGCCTAATAGGAAGGGTGAGGTCCGCTGGAAACTGGTTAACAGCCGATGCTCCTCCCGAGGCACAGCAAGACACAAGGCGCCAGAGCGATGTCGTCGAGAAATTGAAGGATGCCAGCTCTCCAGCAATACGTGACAGAGAAAAACGAATCAAAATGGATCTGGAGAGTCGCGGCCTGGAAGCGTCTGGCGATACCATCTCGATCCTAATCCGTCATCTGGCCGCCTCGCAGTTCATGGTATTCGCAGAGCGAGTCTACAATAATATCTTCGGTAGTCAAATTCACGTCCTCAAGCGGATCAACGAATCAAGGCTGACCGGACTGCAAAAGGAAGTCGTTGACCGACACTTCATTCATGTATCGACTGTGCTATTCCCTGAACACCTGAAAGGCTGGACGTTGCAAACTTACATGGACTTTCTTGTCTCAAACGGCTTGGTTCTCGAACAAGAAGATCGGTACTACATAACTGGGGACGGCACCGAGTTCCTGTCGTGGATGGCCCACATGGGTCGCGCCGAGAACCGGGGGCTCTAGAGAGCCGAAGCGGCACAGACATATCCGGTGTCGTCAAGATAGGGCGCTTGCGTTCAAACGGCGGACATTAGCTTGGCCAGCCCCCAACGAAGCCCCTGGAGCGCAGCCCCTATCGCGAGGCAGAATTGCAACACTTATCAAGTTGTGATAACCTCAAACATGTCAGATCGGGAGCGTCACCCAAATCCCGGCCTTGACACGCTGTTGGACCTCGACGGTCAGGTGTTCGTGGTAGATCCCAACGGCGGCTACTGGGTGAAGTTCATGGCGTGCCGCGTTCCCGCATCGACAGAGAAGCCCGCTGGAGTGAGCTATTCGCTAACTCTCCATGATGCGGCGGGCAGACGTCTGGTGGGGTTCGACAATACTCATGCGGTCCGCAAATCGGCAAGGCCGGGTGGGAAGGGCAGGGGTTCGCCCGACCATAAACACCGGTTGGGGACCGTTCGGCCGTACACGTTCCGAAATGCCGCTACGTTGCTGCAGGACTTCTGGAAGGAAGTGGACAGTGTGCTAAAAGAGAAGGGAGTGCTGTGAGGAAAGTGCTGAGAGTGGGAATCGCCTCCTACGAGGAGATGAAAGCGCGGACCCTCGCGATTGCCAGAGGAGAATGCAGGCCCGCGCCTAACGAACCGAAGGTCTGGTTCCGCTCGGCGGAGAGCTTTGGTAAGGTGCTCTCGGAAAGGAACCGGGCCCTGCTGAGTGTGATTGCCGGGTGCTCTCCAAATTCGCTGGCCGAGCTGGCCGAGCGGACGGGGCGCAAGAAATCCAACCTCTCGCGCACCCTGAAGACGATGGAGCGTTATGGCTTTGTCGTCTTGAAGAGGGGCGAGCGAGGCACGATCCGGCCTCGGGTTCCCTACCGGTCGATTTCGTTGGTGATGCCGCTCGCCGGAGGCGCCCGCCGCCGGATCGAGGCCGCCTGAGCATCCCTGGCGATGCCCGGACCTTTCTCACGACGAAGATTCCTGGCTCTGAGCGGCTGCGGCGCTCTGGCAGGTCTCAGCAATGGGGCCGCGCCGCCTCTGTTTGAGGAAATCCCCTCCGCCTCCAGCGGCATCACCTGGGTGCACGAGAACGCCCGGTCCGAGCAGCGCTACCTGCCCGAGACCGTCGGCCCCGGTTGCGCCTTTCTGGACTACGACAATGACGGCTGGATGGATATCTACCTGGTCAACAGCGGCCCGTGCGATTTCTACCGGCCGAAGAAGCCGCTGCGGAACGCCCTGTACCGGAACAACCGGGACGGCACCTTTACCGACGTCACCGCGCGGGCGGGCGTGGCCGGCGGCACCTTCGGCATGGGGGCGGCGGTCGGGGACTACAACAACGACGGCTATCCGGACCTGTTCGTCACCGCCTACGGCCGGTCCATTCTTTACCGCAACAACGGCGACGGCACGTTTACCGACGTGACCGGGCCGGCCGGGGTGGAGGTCCCCGGATGGTCGACCAGCGCGCTGTGGTTCGACTACGACAATGACGGCCGCCTGGACCTGTTCGTGTGCCGGTTTGTCGAGTTCGCCGTGGGCAAGCACATTTTCTGCGGGGACAACAAGCTCGGCCTTCGGTACTACTGCATCCCGCGCGACTTCCAGCCCAGCAGCAGTCTCCTGTTTCACAACGACGGCGATGGCACGTTTACCGAAGTGAGCCGGGGCACCGATCTCGCCTCCTCGCTCGGCAAGGCGCTGGGCGCGGTCGCCACCGACGTCGATAACGACGGGCGCCTGGATCTGTTCGTGGCCAACGACACGGTGCAGAATTTCCTGTTCCTCAATCGCCGCAAGAATCTGTGGGAGGAGTCGGCGCTTTTGGCGGAAGTGGGTCTGGGCGCCAACGGGCAGGCCCGCTCGGGCATGGGCGTGGATAGCGCCGATTTCGACGGAGACGGCTGGGAAGACCTGTTTGTCTCCAATGTCGACCAGGAAATATTCTCCCTCTACAAGAACAACGGGGACGAGACGTTCACCGACGTGGCCCGCGCCCACGACGTGGGCCAAGCCACCCTGCGGCTGAGCGGCTGGGGCCTCAAGTTCCTCGACTTCGACAACGACGGCGAGATGGATCTGATCCTGGCCAATGGCCATCCGGACGATATGGTCCAGCGCTATTCGCCCCGGGTAGAGTACCAGGAGCCGCTGCTGCTCTTTCGCCAGGAGGGGGGAAAGCTTCGCAACATTAGCACCCAGGCGGGTCCGGTGTTCGAAAAACGGTTCGCGTCGCGAGGTCTGGCGGCCGGCGATTACAATAATGACGGGCGGGTGGATGTCCTGGTCGCCAACAACGGCCAGCCGCCGCTGCTGCTGCGAAACCAGGCCGGCCGGGAGAACCACTGGGTGGGTTTGAAGTTGCAGGGCGTACGCGCGAATCGGGACGCGGTGGGCGCCCGCATTTCGTGGTCGGTGGACGGCAAGAAGAGATCCCGCTTGAAGAACGCCGGCGGCAGTTATCTTTCTTCGCATGACCCCCGCGTGGTATTGGGCCTGGGTCCCGCCAAGAAGCTGGACTGGTTGGAGGTTCGCTGGCCGCTCCCCAGCACAGTAGTGGACCGCTTCACCGACGTGCCCGTGGATCGCTACCTGACCATCGTGGAAGGACAGGGGATGGTCCGCTAACCGCTTGACACTCCGAACCTCCGTAGCTCACAATAGCTGTAGACGTTACAACACTTACAAGGAGCTAATGGATGAAACTCAGCACGTTCCGGCAGAGGTGGTATGGCGTTACAGTGACTATTGTGGCACTCGGGCTGGCTTGCTTCGTAGTTAGTTTGGTGCGTCCCCAGCGGACCAAAGCGCTTACGAGCGTCGACGTTCCCGCGTTTATCTTTGCTCCGGTGACGGTGAGCAACAACCACACGGCCCGGCTTTGCATCAATCATATTCTCGGCGAGGGGCCGGTCCAGACCACGTTGGAGTTTCGGGACGCCGCGGACGTGAACCGGCTTCTGGCGACGACTACCGTCGACGTCGACTCCCAGAAGGGGGCCTGCTTCGGACAAGATGCCGCCAGTCTGATCGGCAGCAGCGGGTCCGCCCGCGTGGTGGGGATCATTCGCACCACCACTCTTCGGAATTGGCGGTCCACGAACCCCCCGGTCGTGTCGCTCCAAATACAGGGCGCCACCGCCAATTTCATTATGGCCCCGGCCCTGGCCGGACCCTCTTTCCGACTTCCCGAGGCGCAGTAGCCCGTCCCGGGCCGCGGCCGACTACCTATGTCGCATCGCCCCACACCGCACCGCGGCCGCAGCGGAGCGGTGGGCTGGGCTGTGCTGCTCGCTGCCGCCGTGCTGGCCCAGGACGCTCCTGACGGCCCCGCTCTGCTCCGCCCCGCCGACCAGACCGCCCTCGCGCCCGGCCCGCTGACCATCATCGCCCGGGGGGCAGGTCCTCTGCGCCTCGACGGCAAAGGGGTCGCGGTGAAGGTTCAAAACGGCGACATCGTTGCCGCCACGGTGACCCCCGCCGCCGGCCTCCACGAGTTGTCTTGGGGCGGCCGGAAGCTGCGGTTCTTCGTCGGCCCGGGCGCGCCGGCGGACTTTCGACCCTACCGCCTCCACCCCCCGGGCGGCTCCGCCTGCGAAACCTGCCACGTGGTCCGCGAGGGCGCCTGGGAATTCCGAGGCGCCGGTTCGAGCTGCTTCGGCTGCCACGACCAGAAAAAATTTCCGGTGGGCCATACCCACAATTCCGAGGTACTATCGGAGTGCGGCCTCTGTCACGACCCCCACGGGTCCGCCGAGAAGTTTCACCTCAAGCTGGCTAAAGAGACGGCGTGCAAGCAGTGTCACGGGTGAGGACTAACACGCGACGCCCCTTTTCCGGGAGTATCTCGCGCCAAGACGCAGAGAGCGCAAAGAAAGGCAAGATTCGGATTTCCTTGGCGTCCTTGGCGTCCTGGCAAGAAAACCATTCTTTGTTCCCACTACCTATTCCGCTCCAACCCCAGGGCCCGGATCCTCTTGTGCAGGTTGGTCCGCTCCACGCCCAGCGTCCGGGCCGCGGCCGAGACGTTCCAGGCGGACTCCTCGAGCGCCCGCAGGATCTGGTCGCGCTCGGCCGACTCGCGCGCCTCCTGCACGGTTGAGCGCGCGCCCGCCGGGCGAGCCAGGCGGATCTCGATCGGAACGGACTCGGCGTCCAGCCGGTCGCCCGGGGTCAGGATGGCCATGCGCTCGACGGCATTGCGCAGCTCGCGGGCGTTGCCCGGCCAGGGGTACTTCTCGAGGATCGGGTAGACTTCCGGATCGATGGCCTTGGGCTTGAAGTTGTTCCGGGCGCAGAAGTCTTCGAGGAAATACTGGGCCAGGGGAGCGAGGTCTTCGGGACGCTCGCGCAGGGCCGGCACCCGGATGGGTACCACGCTGAGGCGGTAGTAGAGGTCCTCGCGGAACTTCTCTTGCGCGACCAGGGCCGTCAGGTCTCGGTTGGTGGCGGAGACGACCCGCACGGCGACACGGATGGTTTGCTCCCCGCCCACACGGTGGAACTCGCCTTCCTGGAGGACCCGCAGGAGCTTGGCCTGGGAGCCGGGGTGCAGGTCGCCTACCTCGTCCAGAAACAGAGTGCCGCCGTCGGCCAGCTCGAATTTGCCCCGCCTAGTGGCGGCGGCGCCGGTGAAAGCTCCCTTTTCGTGGCCGAACAGCTCGCTCTCCAGCAGCTCGGTCGGGATGGCCGCGCAGTTTACCTTGACGAACGGACCCGCGGCGAAGGGGCTGGACTGGTGGATGTGGGCGGCGAGCAGCTCCTTGCCGGTGCCGGACTCACCGATCAGGAGTACCCGGGCGTCGGAGCGGGCGGCGAGGGAGGCCTGCTCGATCGCGCGCTGGAAAGCCGCGCTGGAGCCGATCATACGGGGCGCGCCGCCCACCATCTCACGCAGGCGCTCGTTCTCGCGGCGCAAGGTGGCTTGTTCGAGGGCGTTTTTGAGAGCCAGAAGGACCCGGTCGCGGCTCAGGGGCTTCTCCAGAAAATCGAAGGCTCCGGCGCGGGTGGCCTCCACGGCGCCGGCAATGGTGGCGTGGCCCGAGATCATAATGGCCGGCGCCCGCAGGGACCCCAGCAGGTCGATGCCGCTGCCGTCGGGCAGTCGCACATCGAGTAAATAGGCGTCGGCGCGACGGGCTTCCGGTTCTCGCCGGAACTCGGCGATCGAGCGGCACACGGAAACAGCGTATCCTTCGCGCTCCAGGATCAGGCGCAGGGAGCGGCCGATGTTCTCTTCGTCGTCGACGATTACGATCCGCTTGGCAGGCATGGCAGCAGAACCCGAAAACCAGCGCCCCCCAACTCGCCGGGGATGACGAGGATATCACCGCCGCTCAGCAGGGCGCTCTTGCGGGCGATGGAGAGTCCCAGACCCATGCCCCGCTTCTTGAACGAGATGGTCGGCTGGAACAGCGTCCGGCGGGCCTCCTGGCTCAAGCCGGGACCCGAGTCATGCACCTCGATCGTGATTTTGCCGTCGAGCTGGACCGTGGCCGCGAGAATTCGACCGCCCGGGCCGGCGGCGTCCGCGGCGTTCTCCAGCAGGTTGGTGAGGATTCCTTTGACCAGGTCCTCGTCGGCATAGGCCCGGAGCGCGCCCGGGGCCGCTCGCCGCTCGTACAGTACCTCGGGATGGGCGCTCTGGAGCAAAGCGATACGCTCCTCGATCAGACCGTTGATGTCGAGCGGCGCGGGCTCCACCGGGGGCTCGGCGGCGAACTCGGAGAAGGCCCGCACGCGGCGCTCCAGGCTCTCGATCTCATCCACGACGATCTGGGCGGCTTCCTTCTCGTCGTGGCGCGCCAGGATTTCCTCCATCGTCAGACGGATGGGCGTAAGCGAGTTCTTCAGCTCGTGGCCCATCTTGCGCGCCAGCGCCTGCCAGCTTGCCAACTGGGTGAGGTAGACCAGCCGGTCGCGGTTCCGCTGCAATTCTCCCGCCGTGCGGTTGAAGGCGTGGAGGGCCTGGCCCACCTCGTCGGAGCCGGCGGGCTCGATCCGGACCCCCAGGTTCCCGGCGGCCAGCTCGGAGAGACCCGCCGTGAGCTGCCGGATAGGACGGCTGATCCGGCGGGCCAGGAACAGGAGCACCACGAACGCCGCCAGCCACACCGCTGCCGCCAGTACGATGTAGGTATAGATGAAGCCACGCCGGAGGTCGCCCAGGCGGCCGGCGTCGACCCGCTCGCGGGCCTGGCGGTATTGCTCCGACAGTCTGCTCATCCCGATCCCGCCGAGCCCCGTGGAGTAGACCCGCACCTCCGGGCCGCGCCGGACCAGGTACTCCAGCTTGTCGCCTTCCGGGCCGGCGAGCTGGAAGCGCTCGGTTTCGCCGCTGGCGGCAAACTCCCGCACCGGCTCGGGCCAGCGATCCTGATCGGCGGGGGTCCACCACCGGGGCTCGACGCGGCCGGCCAGGGCCTCGTGCTTCAGCGACTCCCGGGCCCGCAGGTAAAACTCGCGGCCGGTCTTCTCGAGCGATTTGGATACCACGTCGAGCTCGCGCGTGGAGGCGTCCAGGCTGCGCTCCAGCAGCGTGGTGGCGATCCACACCGTAACCGCCACTGGGACCAGCGTGGCGGCCAGAAAAACGAGCAGGAGCCTGGTTTCGAGGCGCATCCTTCGCCCGCGGCCGGCCTTCCGGAAGCGGGGCTAAAGCCCCGCGCGGGCGGAAGCCCGCCCTACTGACTTCAGTTCGGCCAGACGAAACGGCCCGTCCTCCACGAGCCAGGACGGCTGCCCCGTCCGGCCCGGACGGCTGAACAACTCGATCAGACGCGACAGGTTAATCCCCGGCTCGCTCAGCAGCGGTGCGCGATCCCGGGCCTCCTCGGCGCGCACCTCCAATCTTAGCCAAAATTCGCGATCCGGGGCGAGCGCGCCGGTAGCAAGCGGCACGTGCTCCAGGCACCAGGTCTCGGCGGCGGCCGAGGTCAGATGCGATGCGGCCCGCGCCGTCCGGCTGAGCGGCGAGACCGAGAACTTCTCCTCCCACAGGTCGTAGCTGACGGCGAAACGCTCGACAGCCCGCTCCAGCACGCGCGGCGTCAAGCCCGCCGCCGGACGCTCGGCCACGGCGCTCAACTGGAAGTCAAACCACACCGACGCGCCGTTGTGCAGGCGGTCGAGCGGCCGGCCCATGAGAAAGCGCAACTGGGGGGCGGCCACCAGGAGGCGATCAGCCGTCAGACGCACACGGAGAGATTCGGCGCCGTGGCCCCGGCGGACCCCGGCGCCCAGGCCTGCCAGCAGCAGGTCCCGGCGTCTGAGCGTCATTAAAAGTCCGCGCCCTCCGTAAAGTACACTCCGGCCATGAACATCGGCTCCATGCGCCCGCTGCGAACGGGAAAAGCGAGCGCGGTTTGAAAACGCCAGGTCCGCAGGCCGAAGCCTACGGCGTGGCGGGCCTCCGCCGGCCCGCCGCGGTTCCACACCGCCCCGACGTCGTAAAAGGCCAGGAGCTGAGTCCCGCCGTCGATGCGGTGGCGGTACTCCAGGCTGTTGTGAGCGGCACGGTCGCCCCCCAGCGGAGCGACCTCGAACTTATTCCACCCCCGCAAGGTCGTGCTGTTGCCTAGTGAGTACCGCTCGAACAGCGGCGCGTGCCCGCTCAGCCGGCCGCCGGTGAAGCTGGCCACTACCTCTTGATTCGGCCCGCCGATCTTGTAGGCCGCCGTCCACTGGTGGCGGGCGTAGACGAAGTCGCTGTCGAGCGTCCGGGCCGCCGCCCGCACCTCGTAGGACGCCCGTACCTCCTGCTTCTCCTTTCCCGCCCCGTGAAAGCGCTGCTGGTAGCGCAGGGCCGCCGTGGCCGCGTTGGCCGCCAGGTTTCTGACGGCCGGATACTGCATCTGGAGCTGGTGGAACGCCGCCCCCACGGTCAGCTTCAGGGGTCTGGCCAGGAGCACGGTCAGGGCCGGCTGGAAACCTCTCCGCGTCCGGTAGATATCGGGGGACTGCAGGGTCGCGCGGTTCCACTGCTCATGGTAGTTCTCGAACAGGAACCCCAGGCGCACCCGGTCGCTCCCGATCTTGCGCGCCTCGAAGCCGGCTCCTAGGCCGGCGTAGCGCTCCAGCAGGTCGTCGGCGTCGCTCGCGATTCCCACCAGCAGCGTCGCGTTATCGCCAAGATCTATATCGCCCCACGCCTTAGCGCTCCAGGCCTGCTTGCTGTGGTAGACGAACTTGGTCAAGTGGTAGCCCGACTCCTGTTCCCGCTGCAAGCCGACTTCAAAGACTACCCGCACCCGCTCCGCCTCCGACCCCCGCACGACCTTGGAGGCCACCGTGCGGGCGCGCAGGTCCTTGCGGATGCGCCGGGCCAGGTCGTCGATGGCGTCCTGGCTGAACCTCTGGCCGATGCGCTGGTGGATCTCCTCGGTCAGGTCGTCGCTCAGCTTACGGTCCTCGGCGCCGCGGATATCGATCCCTTCCACCACGTACCGGGAGTTGACATTGACGTCGACCGGCTCGGGGACGGCCGCGTCGGGGACCGGGTCGCCGGCCGGGACCACCTGCAGCACCAGCTTCACGTGCTCGGGCTCGTCTCCCGGGATCACCTTCTGTGAAACGGCGTACTCGCCCAGTTCGTTCCGAATCTCTCGGACCAGCTCGTCGACCGCCGGCTGCCGCAACTCGTCGCCGATCAGGCCCTGAATGCGCTGGAGGAGCTCCTGGCTGAGGTGGTAGTTCTGGGCGCCGGTCAGAGAGATGCTCTGAACTTTGGGGGTGCTCGCCCCCAGAAGTCCGGCGCAAAGCAGAGAACCAAGATAGAAGACCCGCATAGACGCCGTCCGGAGTGCAACTCGAATGCCATCGGTAAGCTCTTGCAATAACATGACTTAGGATTCACAATAGTGTGTCTGGGGTTCACAGGTGTGCCGGGAGGGGCTGGATGCGGCGACTCTGCACGATGATTCTGACGCTGGCGGCGACGGTTGCCGCGCAGCAACCCACCGACCTGGGGGCGGCCGCAAAAGTCAATCTTCCGCCGGCTGTCATCGCCGGGGAAGTTCCGGCGGCGAGGCTCAGCGATCCCTCCCTGACCGCCGACTGGCCGGCGATCTCGGGGCCCTGGTCGATCTACATCGAGTGGGACGGCCGCGACCGCGACCGTGTGATAGTGCGGCGCGAGGGGCTCACCATCCCGCTCGACGACGGCTCGGGGGACCACTACTCTCCCGCCATCGTAGCTCTGCCGGGCGGCGCGGCCATGGCCCTGTGGTCCGGACAGGTGGAGGGCAACTTCGAGCTGTTCGCCGCGCCGATCTCGTCCGAGGGTAAGCCGGTAGCCGTGGAGCGTCTCACCCGGGCTCCGCACGGCGACTTCAACGCCCGCGCGGTCGCCGACGCCCAAGGGAGTGTGACGGTGGTATGGCAATCGTTCCGCAACGGTCAGAGCGATATCTATGCCCGCCGCTCGACCGGCCGCCGCTGGGGGCCCGAGGTGCGCATCTCCCCGAGCGCCGCCAACGACTGGGAGCCCGCCGTGGCCCTCGACTCCCGCGGCGCCGCCTGGATCGCCTGGGACAGCTATCACGCCGGTAACTATGATATCTATCTGGCTTCCTTCGACGGCGCGAAGGCGTCAACCCCCATCGCCATCACCAGCGACCCCGCCGCCCAGTTCCATTCCACCGTTGCCGTCGACCGCCAGGACCGCGTCTGGGTCGCCTGGGACGAGGGCGGCCCGAACTGGGGCAAGGACTTCTCCCGCTCCAGTGCGGCCACGGGTAGTCAGGGTTTGCATTTCTCACGCACCCTTGGCGTGCGGGTCTGGGCGGGCGGCCGGGTACAACAGCCTCAGGCGGATCTCCGCAAGATCCTCACCGGCCGCATGGAGCGTTACGCCGAGTTGCCGCACCTGGCCGTGGACGGCGCCGGGGCCTTGTGGATGGTCTTTCGCCACTGGACCCTCGCCCAGCCCCATGAGATCTACCACTTCTACGCCACCCGCCTCGGCCGAGGCGGCTGGACCACCCCCGTTCGCCTGGCCGAAAGCTCCGGCCAGAACACCCAGCACGCCGGCATCACCAAGGCCCCCGATGGCGGCCTCCGCGTTATCTATTCAAGCGACGGCCGGTCCCCGACGAACCTCCCCCAGGACCAGTCCCACGCCCTGCACTATAGCGTGTGGATGGCCTCGCTCCCGCGCGGCGACGCCACCGACCCGGCCCTCGCGCCTGTCAGCGTAGCCGCGCCGGTGGCCGGTTTTACCCCCCGCCGCCGCGCTACGCAAGGCCCCTACACCCTGCTGCTGGGCGACTGCCATCGCCACACCGACATCCGGGGCCATAGCGGCGTGGACGCCTCGGTCCTCGATACCTATCGGTACGCTATGGATGCCGCCCAGCTCGACTTCCTCGGCACCAGCGACCACAACGAGGTGGTCGGCGGCACCTGGCCCGACGGCCTGCGCGACTACCAGTGGTGGACGGTGCAGAAGACGGTCGACTTAATGTCGCACGCGCCGGTGTTCCTGGGCGTCTACAGCTACGAGCACTCCATGATGCGTCCGGGCGGCCACCGCAACATCCTGTTCCTGAAACGCGGCGCCCCGCTGCGCCAGATCGACCGGCGCAAGGGCCTTACGGCGCCGGACAACGAGCCTCCCGCCCTGTGGGACTGGGCCGCGAAGAACGTCCTCACCCAGCCCGGCCAGAAGATGGTCATCGTTCCCCATACCTTCGCGGCGGGACCCCTGGCCGACTGGAACTGGCCCAACGCCCGCTTCGATTGTCTGCTGGAGATCTACCAGGGATGCCGTGGCAGCTACGAGGCCTTCCGCCTGCCGCCCAAGGAGAAGCGCGGCCCCACCCAGGTGGACGAGCCGGGCCACTACGCCCAGGACGCGCTGGCCAAAGGCAATACCTACGGCTTCGTCTCCTTCAGCGACCACGGCTCGACGCACAACAGTTGGGCCGCCGTCTGGGTCCCGGCCATCACCCGCGAGGCGCTCTTGGATGCCATGTACGCCCGCCGCACCTATGCGGCGAGCGACGAGATTATCGTGAAGGCGTCGGCCGCGGGGCACCTGGTCGGCGAGGAGTTCTCGGCCCCAGTTTCGGCGCCCCCCGAAATTACCGCCTCGGTCGAGGCTCCCGATACCATCCTCCGCATCGACGTGGTTAAGGACGGCAAGTACGTTTACACCACGGCCCCAAACGCCCGCACGGCGTCGATCCGCTGGCGAGACGCCGACGTGAAGCCGGGGCGCAGCTATTACTATGTCCGGGTGTTCCAGCGCGACACGGAGAACCCCGAGGGCGACCCGGAGATCGCCTGGA
Organism: Terriglobia bacterium; assembly: GCA_041477815.1. Lineage (GTDB taxonomy): Bacteria > Acidobacteriota > Terriglobia > Bryobacterales > JACQDG01 > JBGOUV01. The sequence goes on from JBGOUV010000029.1 coordinate 22,892, forward strand.
CCTCACCGTTCTTTGTGAAGTACGAGTAGAAACTCACTTGACAGGCTGCTCAGACGTCTATACAATCAGAGGTCTTAGTATGCCGAAACCCGACTCCCTCCAGGGCTCGCTTGACCTCCTGGTATTGAAACTCCTCGAGCGGCAGCCGCGCCTCCACGGCTACGCCATCATGTCCGCGATCCAGGACCGGTCCGGCGAAGTACTCCGGGTCGAGGAAGGCTCGCTCTACCCGGCGCTGCACCGGATGGAGGAGGCCGGCTGGATTCGCGCCGCATGGATCACCAAAGACACCGGGCGGCGGGCGCGCGTGTATGAACTGACGGCGACGGGCCAGAAGCAACTTGCCGCGGAAGAGTCGCGCTGGCAGGCGGTAACTGCGGCCGTAAATCGCGTTCTGAGGACGGTGTGATATGTCGCTGTGGTCGCGCCTCGTCAATGTAGTGCGCGGCGATCGTTTGAGCCGCGAGATCGATGAAGAGCTGGAGTCGCACCTCGCGGAAGCGATCAAGCAGGGCCGGGACCCGGCGGAAGCCCGCCGGGCATTCGGCTCGGCGCTACGGCATCGCGAAGAGAGCCGCGATATCAAACTCCTGGCGTGGCTCGATTCGCTCCGCGCGGACGCCGTCTTCGGCTGGCGGCAGCTCAAGAAGAACAAGGTGACTTCCGCGGCGGCGGTGCTGTCACTCGCACTGGCCATCGGGGCCTGCACCTCGGCATTCCGGCTGATCGACGCCCTGCTGCTGCGGCCTTTGCCGGTGACGGAACCCGAGCGGCTGTACGCTCTCTCCTTTGAAAAAGTCGGCGCGGATGGTAAGCCCAATACGTGGGACTATTGTTCGTATCCGATGTTCCGCCAGATGCGCGCCGCGGTGAAGGACCAAGCCGAGTTGCTGGCTGTCTCGGATGCTCTCCGGGTGGATCTGACCTACGGATCGAACCAGGAGATGGAGAAGGCATACCGGCAATTCGTTTCGGGCTCGATGTTCGGCTCGTTCGGACTCCGGCCCGCTTTGGGACGGCTGTTCACCGCAAACGACGATCTCAAGCCCGGCGCCCATCCCTACGCCGTGCTCTCTCACGACTATTGGAGGCGCCGCTTCGGGCAGGATCTGAAAGTTATCGGGCGGACCTTTCGAATTGGTGGCAACAACCTTTACGAGATCGTCGGCGTCGCCGAGGAGCGCTTCACCGGCACCGAGCCCGGCACAGTGGTCGACATCTTCCTTCCCACGATGATGAATCCGGGGGTCGACCGTTCCAATTGGATCTGGCTCCGGACGTTCGCGCGGCCGAAGCCGGGTATTGCTGTCGAGCCTGTTCGCGCGAGACTGCACGCCACGTGGCGAGCATTCCAGGAGGAGAGGTCGAAGGAGTTGACCGCATGGTTCAAACAGCGTGCCGATCAACTCCTCAACCAGACGCTATTGCTCACTCCCGCAGCCGCGGGCGTCTCCGGGCTGCAGAAAAACAACCGCCTCCCGCTCACGGCTCTCGGTGTCTTGGTAACACTGGTGCTGGTCATTGCGTGCGCGAACGTCGCCAACCTGATGACGGCTCAGGCGGCGGCCCGGGCGCGCGAGATGGCGTTGCGGGTCTCGATCGGCGCGGGACGAGGGCGTCTGGTGCAACTGGTCCTGGTGGAAAGCGCCTGGCTCGCGTTCCTCGCGGCCGCCATCGGCGGGTGGTTCGCCTGGTGGTCCGCGCCGTTCGTCGTCAGCATGATCAATCCGCCGGACAACCCGGCGCGCCTGTTTCTTCCGGCGGACTGGCGGGTACTCGCATTCAGCCTGGCGCTGGCCCTCGGCGTGACGTTCCTGTTCGGTCTGGCGCCGGCGCTGTGCGCCTCGGCGGTCCAGCCGGTCAGCGCGCTTAAAGGCGGAGAGAATCCGCACTCACGGCGCCGCCTGATGCATACGCTGATCGCCGTACAGGTCGCCTTCTGTTTTCTGGTGCTTTTCGTCGGCGGCTTGTTTGTCGCCACGTTCCGCCATCTGTCGAATCAGCCCACGGGCTTTTCCGCGGAACGGCTTCTGACTCTTGATACGGTGGTCGCGCCAGGTGCGCCGCCAGCCGTCTGGCGCCAGGTGGCTGAACATCTGCGCGGGCTGCCAGGTGTCGAAATGGTCGCGCTGGCTGGGTGGCCACTGTTGAGCGGAACCGACTGGTACCCCTTCATTTCGGTCAACGGCGCGCCTCCAAACGAAGTCCGGGCCTATTTACTCAATGTCTCGCCCGGCTGGGCAGACGCCATGGGGATTCCTTTCATCGACGGTAGAGACTTCCGCGACAGTGAGGCGTCTCCCCGGGTTGCGATCGTCACTGAGGCTTTCGCGAAGCAATACTTCAGCGGCGAGAATCCGATTGGAAAATCGTTCGCCATAGCGCAGGGTTTTCAGATTCAGATCGTGGGCTTAGTCGGCGACGCCCGTTACCGCAATATGCGCGAGCCCATCTTGCCGGTGGCCTATCTTCACTGGGAGACACTGCCGGCGATAGGCCAGGGGACGTTCATCGTGCGCACCTCCGGCCCTAACCCGCTGGCGCTGGCGTCGATCCTGCGTCAGGAAGTGCCGCGCGCGCGGCCCGGATTCCGCGTCAGCAACATCCGCACGCAGAAGGAGGTGAACCAGTCGACCACCGTCCGCGAGCGCCTGCTGGCGATGCTGGCGCTGTTCTTCGCGGCGGTCGCGCTGTTGCTCGCCGGCGTCGGTCTGTATGGCGTGCTCGACTACTCCGTGCTGCAACGGCGTCGCGAGATCGGCATTCGCATGGCGCTGGGCGCGTCCGCCGCCGACGTGGCGCGACGAGTAACCGTGGAGGTCTTCTGCATGGTGCTCCTGGGAGCGCTCGCGGGCCTCGCGCTCGGCATGGCAGCGGTGCGATACATCGAGACGCTGTTCTACCAGGTGAAGGCCACCGACCCGGCGATGCTGGCGCTTCCGTCGCTGACTATTCTCGCGGCGGCGCTACTGGCCGCACTGCCGGCGGTGGTCCGCGCGGTGCGAATCGACCCGGTCACGATGCTGCGCGCCGAATAGCCTGTCCTACCGAACTGCCAAAGTCACGCCTGCCTGGCTGCCGGTCCCTCCCACGATAACCAGCACCGGCACCGTACTCCCGGGGGCGACCCCGGCCGGCACCCGGGCGTTCACCTGCAACACGCCCGACACCAGCCCCGGCGCCGAACCTGCGTACAGCACCTCAGCCTGCTGTCCGCCGATGGTTACCCGAACTTGCAGGGCCGGCTTCTTCAGCACGGCGCCCGTCACCTGCCCGTCGACCCCCGGCGGCGCGGTCTGGCCTTCGCCGGTGGCATAGATCACTACTACCGAGTTGCGCGCCGCCGCGTTGTTGGGCGCGTTCAGCGTGGCATCCTCGTTGAGGATGGCGCCGGCCCCTGTGCCGCTGGAGTTTACCGTGAAGATCGCCGGGGCGGTGTCGGCCACCTGTACTTCGGCGACCGCCGAGCGTCTGCCCTGGTACTCGATCTCCACACGCGTCCGGGCGCGGCCGGCTACGCCGTAGGGGACCACCACGCTCGCCTGCTGGCTCGAAGTATACAGGATCGGCCCCGGCGTCCCGTCAAACAGCACCCGGGTGTCTCCGGCGGTGGTATCCACCAGCCCGGCGGCGGTCAGGTGCAGACCCGCCCCCGCGGCCGGTCCGATACCCGATCCAAAAATGGTGGCGATCAAACCAGGCGACACCGCCGCAGGCTGGAAGCTGGCCCCATTCACCACTGCGCTGATCGCAGGCGCCAGCCCTACGCCGCCGGTTACCTCCAGGCGGACGTTAACCACCACGGGGCTATTGGCCGCCCCGGCTGCACTGATGGCAATGCCTCCGACGTAATTGCCCACGGCCAGACCCGTGGGATTCGCCGACACGGTCAACCTCTCCGCTGTCGACCCGTTCACTGGCGTCACCCGCAGCCAATTCCCGCCCGACGCGGTTGTCGCGGTAGCGGTGAAGATGAGCCCAGCCCCGGCGAGTGTAATGGTCTGGGGGGCCAGCAAACTCAATTCCCCCACCTGGTAGTGGAACGTCAACTCACCCGGACTGGCCGTGATGGAGGGAGCCACGGTCAGGCTCACCGCGACGATTTGCGGACTGTTGGCCGCCGACGGCGCCAACACCACCAGCGAGCCGTTGTAGTTGCCGGCCGCCAGCCCCGCCGCATTTACCGACACCGTCAAATCACCCGGCGCAATTCCGCCGCGCGGGTTCACCTGCAGCCAATTGCTTCCCGATAGGGTGGCCGCACTGTAGCTCAAGGGAGTCCCGTCGGTGGTAGTGAGATTGAGTTGCTGCGGCCCACTCGACGGGGTGAAGCGCAATGCCGCCGGGGTCGCTACCAGGAGCGCCGTGTCGCTGACCACCAGCGTCACCGGGATGGTGACGGGGCTGTTGCCCGCTCCGGCGGCGGTGATCGTGACGGTGCCGAGGTACGCACCGGCGGCAAGTCCGGAGGGTGTCACCCCCAGCGTGATCGGCCCGCTGCCCCCAGCGGCCGTTTCAGCGAAGAGCCAATTCCCGCCGGTCGCGGTGCCGGCGCTCACCGTGAAACTAATCGGCTCGCCGCTGCTGCTGACCGCGATGGTCTGATTCGCCGGCGCGGCTCCCCCGGTCTGGACGGCAAAGGAGACGGCGGCCGGGCTCGGGCGCAGCACCGGACTGCGCGTGACGTTGAGTGTCACGGGAATGGGAATGGGGCTATTGACCGCCCCCTGCGACGTAATCGTGATAGTCCCCTCGTAGAGCCCCGGAGCCAGGTTGGCCGGGTTCACGGCGGCCGTCAGGCTCCCATTGGTGGTGCCGCCCAACGGTCCGGCGGCCAGCCAGGCGCCGATCTTGGTCGTCACCGCCACGCTGTAGTTCAGGACGTTGGCGCCACCGCTGAGACTAACAGACTGCGCGGCGGGAACCGCTGCTCCCAGTTGATAGTCAAAAGTCAACGCCGTCGGCGCCGGCCGCAGGTGCGCCCCCGCGGTCACGCTCAGGGTCACCGGCACGCGGAACGGGCTGTTGGCGGCGCCGGGGGCGACAATGTTGACAAATCCGGTATACGTGCCCGGACTCAGGTCGGTCGGGTCGATCCCCACCGCGACCGGCCCCGGCGTGGCGCCGCCCGCCGACCCCACCCGCAGCCACTCGCCGCCCGAGGTGGTCGCGGTGACGGTGAAATTCACCGGGCCTCCATTGCTTGTAGCCACCAGCGTCTGCGGCAACGGCGTCGGGCTGCCGACCTCGTACGCGAACGCCAGCGACCCGCTGCTGGAGGTCCCGCCTACGGCCAGAAACGGGTTGACGCTCACCGTCAGCCCCACCGCCACGGTGATGGGCGCGTTGATGGCGCCGGCGGCATCCAGGCTGATGCTGCCCGCGTAGACACCGGGCGCCAGGTCGGCGGGGTTGACGCTCACGTCAAAGGAACCACCCGTGCTGACAAATGCCGGGCTGATCAGCAGCCAATCACCGGTCCCGGCCGTATCCACCGCCGGCAAAACGCTCAGCGGCGCTCCGTTGCTGGTGGCCAGAAGCTTCTGCGGGGGCGGCACAGCGCCGCCCGTCTGATATTGAAACGACAGCCTGGCGGGATCGGCCCCCACCTGCGAGCTGGTCCGCACGGTGAGGCTCACCCCCACCTGCGTGGAGGGGTTGGACGCGCCCGGGGCGACGATAAGGATGGTGCCTCGGTACGTCCCCGGGGCTAGGGCGGCCGGGTTGATCGAAACGGTTAGCGTCGACGGAGTGACGCCGCCGGCAGGACCCACCGCCAGCCAACCGCCTCCGACCGCCGTGAGGACGCTGGTCGAGAAGGTCAGAGGCGCGCCGCTGGAGGCGACGATCA
>JBGOUV010000111.1:0-16860 GCA_041477815.1 Terriglobia bacterium
ACCAGACGATTGGTGGTCGTCGAGACCACGTCCACCTGCCCGGCGGTGAAGTTGGCCGCGTAAAGCGCCGAACGGGGCTCGTCCAGGACGATGTCGCTGATGTGGCCGGGCAACTGGACTACGGTCCCGATGGTCCCCGCCCAAGCACTCCCCGCCAGCGAAGCAGACAGGGTTAGGAAAGCTCTGAAGATACAGGCTGATTTTTTCATATTAGGTTCCAATCTACTTTTTGGGATCGACCAGAGGCATGAACTCGACCGGGTAGTGCACCTCGGGCTTCGCGTCGCCGGCGGCAATGGCCGCTGGGAATTCGGGCGACACCAGAACCAGCAGCTCGCTGTTGTTCTTGTTGATGTTGCGGCTCTTGAAGAGGTTTCCCAATAGCGGGATGCTGGCCAGACCCGGAATGCGCGAGAGATTCTCGCTGACCCGCCGGTCAAGCAGGCCGGCGATCACGAAGCTCTGGCCCGCGGCCAGCTCCACATCGGTTTCCACCCGCCTGGTGGAGAGCGCTGGGATGAGAAACCCGGAAAGCGAAACGGCGTTGGCGAAGTCGAGGGAGCTGACCTCCGGGCGCACGTGCAATTTGATCGTGTCGGTCCCGGTAATGATGGGGGTAAAGTTCAGCCGGATGCCGAACTCCCGGAACTGGATGGTGACCGCGCCCGCGTTGCCGCCGCCCTGGACGACCGGAACCGGGAACTCACCACCCACCAGAAATACCGCCTCTTTGCCGCTGGTAGCCACCAGGTTTGGCTCGGCCAGGACTTCCAGCATGTTCCGCAACTGCAAGGCGCGGATCAGCGCCCCCAGGTTGAGGTCGGGCCGGAAGGCGAAGATGTTGAGGGCGTCGGAGAGGCTGAAGGTGCTCGAAGTGCCCGTGACCTTCCCCCCAATGGTGCCCTCCACGTTGGTGGGGCGCGCCCCGGCGAACTGCTGGGTGGAAATCGTGCCCGGAGTGTTCAGGGCCCCCGTGCTAAACAGGTTCACGCCGAACTGCTGGATGGCCGACCGCTGCACCTCGGCGAACCGAACCTTCAGCAATACCTGCCTCTCCGATACGACGGGAAACACGAGGTTGCTGACCACCGCCCTTCCCAGTCCGGCCACCATCGCCGCGGCCTTCTCGGCGACCGCCTGCGAAGAAACTTTTCCAGTGAGGGCAACGGTGCCGTTGCTCACTGAAATCTGGATGTCGTCCTGGGGGAAGGTGCTCTTGAACTGCTGCTGCATCTGCTGCAGGTTCGGCTGGACGGCCAGGGTGAAGAAGTTTCTTTCGCCGCCCTTGGACCAGATCACCAGCGTGGTGATGCCGGGACCCTTGGCGTTGATGAGCAGCTCCTTCGTGGAGACGGCGACGGCGTCGGCGACCTCCGGATTGGAGATCGAGACGCGCGTGATCTCGTCCGGGTGGTCGAGAATGACGGCCTTTCCGACCGTCATCGCTATCTCTTCGGTGCGGCCGGCCGCGGCCTGAGTGGTCTCGGCGGACTGCGCGCTGGCGGTAGCGATCACCACAACGAAAAGCAATCCGGCCATGCCAGCAGCCGGAAGGGGGGAATGCCTTCGCATAGTTGCTCCAATTTGTGCCCGGCCCTCCTGGGGCGGCGAGCCACAGCGTATTTTGTATTACCGTTCGTCTATCTCGTGCTCCGCTTCTCCTGATATCGTGATGTCCCTGCGCACCTCCCCGGCCTCCCGCGTCAGAAGAACACAAAACCGCGGTAGCCGGGAAATGTTCTGGGGTGCAACCCTAGATCTTACACCAAGAACGCCCTAATGTCCCGTAAAAAACTATCGCTCCTTGGAGGGCCGAGTCCGGCCTGCCGCTCCCATCTGTGCTCGAACCTCCAGAAGCGACGGGCCGCAGCGTAGTTTGTACCGTTCATCCTGATTCGCATTTCTCCCGCAAAATAAGACCCGGCCAACTTGCCGGACTCTCAACCCCGCAGAATCAACGACTTACCGTGGTGCAAATTTGCACCACGCGACTCCCGGGCGCTCTTGCCTCGGGCTGCTAAGGCAACCCTGGTAATGATGCGGAGGTCGTGCGCGCCGGCGGTGGTGATCGTCGGCAAAACAAAAACCCTCCGGCCGTGCCAGCGGCCGGAAGGGGGGGATCCCTCCGCATAGTTGCTCCAGTTGAGGTCGTATTTGGTACCGTTCGTCCTTGTTCTCGTCTCTCCTGCAACCTGCTGGTTCTGTCTCCGAATTAAGGTATTGGTTGCTCTCTCAACATTGTCTTTACTGGATTAGCGCGACCTTGGTGATGACCTTGAGCGCTAACGGGTCGAGCTGCATGCGGACAGCGGGAGTGCCAGCCGTATTCATCGCGTCCACGACGATATTACCGATGATCTCCGTGGTGCTTCCGGGGTTCCCGCGCAGCGTGAACTGCTGGTAGCGAGTGGCGGTGGTGGCACCCGCGTTGGTCAAATAGATGCTTCCCTTCAGTGAAATAATCCCACCGCCACCCAGCTTGTGCGAACAGCAGACGCCGGTGTGGCTGACAGAATTCCGGTCCTGGAAAAAGAGAATGCCTTTCCACACCGAGCCGCCGTCGGAACCGACGAGAGTGGCGTTACTATTCGACCCTACGTCAAATTCTCCAGCGTCCGCTTGTTGAGGGGCAGCCCCCACAAGGGGTCCGGTATTGTAGACCACCATGCCGGCGCCCGTGGGCGCAACGCTGGTAGTATCGGGAGCGCCTGCAGCGCCCCCGGCCATCATCATTATGCCAAGGGACGCGTTCTTGAAGCCGCCCGGCCCATCCATATAGTAATAACCGGGCTTGAACAACGCGGTTTCGTTCTTCACTTCGAGCCCGCCGTTTGGAACGCCCGGCCTCGGACCGTAGCGGCCCGGCGAGTAGAGCATGCAGGGCTGGGCTGGAGCAGCCGGGCAACCGTCCACGTTCGGGGCGCGCGCCAGCGGCGGAAGAGGCGCGTCGGGGGGGATAGGTGGCCCGGACGGAAAGACGTCCTCGTAGGGATCGGTGATCGGAGCTCTTCGCTGGTACTCCCCATCGGTGCCGAGCAGGAGGTTTGCTGGATTGGGGTAATTGTCCGGACCGCCAAACGAACCGAAAATCCCGCCCGTGCCGGTGTCGCAGAGCCCGCTGTCGTTAGGGCCCGCTTTGGACAGATCGATCACTCCGCCTCCGTTGTCATCTTCGGCGGGATTGCAGTTTGAATTGACTTGGATACTCTGGGTCGGACCGCCACAGATCGTAATGCTGGCTTTGCCAATGCGCTGGAGGGCGCTACATAAGGTGGGATGCAGCACGAGGATAGGTACCGGGTTGTCATCCTGCACACAGGCGGCTGTGGCGGATACTCTGACGTTGGCTGTCGAAGGCCCGAGGAACCGCATCAAGGTCGAATCGACGGTTCGCCTGATGGTCACGGAGACGAGGTTGGGGGCGAAGTCCGGCGAAAGCCGGACCCCGGGCGCGGTCGAGGTCGCCGGAAAAGAAACATCGACGACATCCGAACTGGCGGCCTGACCGAAGCCACTGAGACGCGCGTAGACACACGGGGTCCTTCCATCGGTTCCATTCGTGCACGTAAAATCCGATGCGCCAAAAGCGCACGCAGCGCAGGCTGGCGTGGAAGAGGCGTTGTACCCGGTGGTGTTGGTCTTGCCCAGCATACTCATCGCGGCGGCCTGAACCGCTGCATCTGCGGCAGCCTGCGCCATCTGCCGCTGGGCATACATGTGCGAAGCGTCAATGGCCAGTCCAATGGCGCCGATGAGAAACAAGCTCAGCGCGATCAATACGAGTATTACTACCTGTCCTCTCTCTCCAGCTTGTCGCATACGCATCATTCCTAGTAGGTAATAATCCCTCTCGTCACGGTCTTGAGCGGCACCGCCAGCGGCAGAACCGTTAATGGATCGTAATTGTATGTAACGATGATCTCGACAGGAAACGTAGGATCCTTGAAGGTATTCGGGTAAGTGACGGTAATCGCCAGTTGGCTGGGATCCAGCGTCCCCGACTTGGCGTAGTCCCGTACCACGGCCTGGATACCGGCCACCGTGGCCGGCCCGTCGGGGTTGCCGGGAGTGCCGGACCTCTTGGAGCCGTGAGTCATGGCATAACGAAGGCCGATCCTGGCCGCGCTCGCCACGTCCGTGTACACCAACACCATGCGTCCGAACTCGAGGCCGGCGAACAGGAGGAGACAAGTCATCACGATCACCAGGGCGAACTCCACCATGCCCGCGCCGCGGTTCTTCCTGGCAGAAACGGGATATCTCATTGCATCACCCTCATAACGGTTTGCCGGCGCAGGGTGGTGGGCGGCAAGGTCAGGTAGACGCCCAAGTTTGGGAAACTGAAGGCGGGGATCAGGGGTTGGTAGTTGTAGACGATGTCGACCCACATCATTTCGTAAAGAAGACCCTCCGCGCGCGTATCCGCCGGAGGATTGGGGTAATCGCCTGACGCGCCGAGGTCGCAGATGATGGTCGAGTTGTCCAACTGGTCGTACCGGCAGATGCGGATAACGACGGAACCCTTGTTGCGCAGGGCGCGCACATCCGCGGTCACCAGGGTCGTGACTTGAGAGTTGTTCGGCAGCTTGGGGGCGCCCACCGTAGCCGGTCCCTGGGCGCGATAGTTGGCGGCAGCGCGGGCGGTGTTGGCCAGCGTGATCCAGCCATAAAAGAATCCCCCAAAGTTGACCACGTTAATAAACAGCAAGAACAACAGAGGAATCACCAGGGCAAACTCCACCAGAGATTGCCCGTAGTTTGCCCCCCGCCTTCCTAGTAGTCTCATTTCATCTCCTGAACTTGAGCGCCCGCCAGGAAGTGCTCGAACCGGAGTCGCTCCTCTTTATTCAGGTACACAAACTTGACCCCCAGGCCCTCCGCTCCGGCGCGCAGCACCTTCGCCCGCACCTGGATGGACGCACCTGCGTCACCCCGAATGCGCGCTACCTGCAGGTAGGCCGGATCATACCGGAACGACATGGTGACGATGGTCCCCAGGTACCACTTCTCCGGGGTGACCAGGTAAGCTCCTCCGGAAGAGACGTCCTTCACCGCGAAGGACACCGGAGTGCCTCCGACCCAGCAAGCGCTCGCTACCAGCGGAATCGTCATGCGCGAGAATTCCCTTCGTTCTGAAAATGCATGGAGCCAGGCCCCTATTCTTCCGTTAATTCGCATCGCAATCGCTCACTAACCGGGGCCGCCTCGTGCCGTTGCGGCTCTTTGCGGACCTGCTGGGCTCTCCAATGGATCTCCATTTCCTGAGCCGAGCAAATCAGCAGTTCGTCGCCGACGTGGGTCTGGGAGGTGTAAATGGTCCGCACCGGCAACTCCAGCACGCTGTGACACTGCGCCCGTACCGGCGCGATGCGACAGGGGCCGAGGTTCTCAATCAAATGAATCACCTGGGCCTGCTCATTCAAGTAGATCACGTCGATCGGGAATAACACCCCGATGGTGTGGATGCCCGCCGATGGGATCATCCACAGTCCCTCGTCCGACCGCAGCTTCCTCTTCCCGAGCAAACCCAGCAACCGGGACAGATGTCCGTCCGCCACGGTTACCCCGAGACTGAGGAAAGCCTGCCGCGTTTTATTGAACACGCAAACCTTTTCCACGTGATTTGTCCGTTTCCGCCAGGCGCTGAGCTGGCCGGCAAGCGGGCCGCGGCGGGCCGCCCGGACGACTCCGGCGCCGGCCGCGACCGGGTCCATTTAGTGGACCCGCTTCCGCCTGCGCTGGATCAGCACATACAGAACCACCACAAAGAGAACCCCCGCTACCAGTCGAATCAAGTCGATGTTGCTCATACTTTTCCTCTCTCCAGACAAACTAGAATTCCTACAGGTACTTCTCGAATCCTTCCATCATGACGATCAGGGACGGCCCCAAAACCACTACAAATAAGGACGGAAAGATGAAGAAAACCAGCGGAAACACGAGTTTCACCGCGGTTTTGGCCGCCTGCTCTTCCGCCTGCTGCCGCCGCTGGGTGCGCAAGGTGTCGGAGTGCGTACGCAGGGTCTTGGCGATGCTGGTGCCGAATTGGTCGGTCTGGATCAGCAGGCTGGTGAGCGAGCGGACGCTGTCGACGTCGGTCCGCTGGGCCATGTGCCGCCAGGCATCGGCGCGGCTCCGTCCCGCGCGCTGTTCGAGGTTGACCAGGTTGAGTTCTTCCGCAATCACCGGCTGGGTGAGATTGAGCTCTTCGGCGACGCGCATCACCGCCTGGTCCACACCCAGGCCCGCTTCGATGCAGATCACCATCAGATCCAGCGCCTCGGGCAGACCCCTCTTCACTTTCAGTTGCCGTGCCGCAATGCGGCTGCCCAGCCAGAAATCGGGAATCAGAAACCCCAGCCCCAGCGAGAGGCCGAACGCAAAGAACATGCCCTGCTGGTAGATCCCCGTGACGATGGCCAGGATGGTGAGCGCCAGCGGGACCAGCACCTTGGCGCCGTAGAAAATGTTGACGTGCGAATCCTTTCTGTAGCCCGCCAGAATCAGCCGCGCCTGAATAACCGATACCTCCTCCGGGCTGCGAGGCAGCATCTTCTGAAAGGGATCCACCACCTTCTGGAGGTTGGCTTCCGTGCGGACCCGCAAGAGGTGTTGCAAAAAGCCGCTTTGCGAACCTACGTCGGTGTATACCACCGACGCGAGTCTTGAGGCCAAGGCCCGCCGGTAGAAATAGAGCAGCACCCCGCTCGTGATCATCAGGAAAACAGCAGCAAAGGTCAGCAGCGCTAGAGTCATAAGAAAACCTCACACCTCAATGCGGACGATCTTGCGGATGATCAGGCCTCCGACGATGGTCATGCACGCCGCAAAATAGATCATCTTCAAGCCGGTAGGATGCTCCCACAGCTTGGTCATATGCTTGGGATTCACGAGATACATCAAGACGCCGAGTATGGGGGGCAGCAGCGCCAGTATCCACCCGGTTAGGCGTCCTTGCGCGGTATGCACGCGGATCTGGCGTTTCAACCGGAACCGTTCGCGGATCACGTGCGCCGTCTTATCCAGGATTTCCGCCAGGTTTCCCCCGCTTTCGCGCTGGATGAGGATGGCCGTAACGATGATCCGGACGTCATGAATGGGCACCCGGTAGGCCAGGTTCAGCAGGGCTTCCTTGAGGTCCAGGCCGAAATTGTGCTCGTCGAAGGTTTTCCGGAATTCATCGGAGATCGGGGGCGTCATCTCCTTGCCCGCGATCTCCAGAGCGGCCAGCAGACTGTGGCCGGCCCGGATCGCTCCCACCATCATGTCCAGGGCCTCCGGCAGCTTTTCCTCGAAGCGGCCCAACCGTTCCGCTCGTTTATACAGGACGAACAGAAACGGCCCCGTCCCGGCCAGAAGACCAAAGCCCAGAGAAAAGTGCCAGACGCCGGTGCGCATATAGGCCGCCACACCGCCGGCCACCGCGCAGGCGAGAGAAATCATCATTAAACGGGCCACGCTCCATTTCAGGTCCGTTTGGAGCAGCAGCCGGCGCAAGCGCGGGAAGACGTCGAAATTCTGCATCAGCCGGTCGAGCCAGGGCAGCGAGCTGAGCATTTCTTCCCGGAGAACATTGAGGCCCTCGTCGCCTGGATTGCGCGCGGCGTCCAGGGTCATCGACTCCAGGCGATCCACCGCTTCCCTGCGCTGCCGGCCGCGGCTGCCCAAGGCCGTGGCCACCAGCAGGATCGCCGCAAAAACAGCCAAAAATACGATAGTCGCGATGAGTGCCATGACTTTTTGATCGCTCCCGGCAAGCCGCCGGATCAGCGAACCTCCATTGTCCGCTCAAACAACTCGTGCGGCAGAATGATGCCGGAAACCCGGATGCGCTCCAGAAATCTGGGCCGAATCCGGCTGGGATTAAATGTTCCCAATACCTTTCCGTCCGGCCCGATGCTCTTCCGCGTGAACGTAAAGATCTCCTGCATGCTGATGACGTCCTCGTCCATCCCCGTGATCTCCGAGAGACTGGTGACTTTGCGGGTGCCGTCGCTCATGCGCGACAACTGCATCACCACCCCAATGGCGGAGGCGATCTGCTGGCGCACGGCTTTCTCGGGGAGGCTGAGGTTGGCCATGGCCACCATGGACTCGAGGCGGGAGAGGGCGTCGCGGCAGGAGTTGGCGTGAATCGTGGTCATGGAGCCTTCGTGACCGGTGTTCATCGCCTGCAGCATGTCGAAGGCCTCCTCGCCGCGCACCTCGCCGATGATGATGCGGTCCGGACGCATACGCAGGCTGTTGATGAGGAGCTGGCGCTGGCGCACGGCGCCGTTGCCCTCCACGTTGGGGGGGCGCGTCTCCAGACGGATCACGTTCTCCTGCTGGATCTGGAGCTCGGCGGCGTCCTCGATCGTGATCAGGCGCTCCCGGTCCGGGATGAACTTGGAGAGCATGTTCAGAAACGTGGTCTTGCCGGCGCCGGTGCCGCCGGAAATCAGGATGCTGATTCGCGCCCGCACCGCCGCCTTTAACACCTCCAGCATTTCCGGGGAGATGGTCTGGCTCTGGAGCAGCTCGTCGGCGGTCAAGGGCGACCGGCCGAACCGGCGTATCGATAGCGCCGGCCCATCCAAAGCCAGCGGCGGGATGATGGCGTTTACGCGCGAGCCGTCCTGCAGGCGCGCGTCCACCATGGGCGAGGATTCGTCGATTCGCCGGCCCACCTGCGCCACAATGCGGTCAATGATCTGCAACAGATGCTTGTCGTCCCGGAACTTTACCGGAACCTTTTCCAGGATGCCCCGGCGCTCGATAAAGACCAGGTCGTACCGGTTCACCAGTATGTCCGAGATCGTGTAGTCTTTTAACAGCGGCTCCAGGGGTCCCAGGCCGAAAACCTCGTCCATCAATTCCGCCTGCAACCGTTCCTTCTCGGCCGCGCTGAGGGGCACCTTTTCCCGGGAGAAGATGTCAAAGATCACGGAGGCGATCGCCTGCTTGGCCGCGCCGCTATTCACCTTTGACAGCTTCTCCAGATCCACCTTGGCCAGCAAGGAGCGGTGAACATCCATCTTCAACTGGTCGAAATCCATCGCTTCCATTAGAAAAGGCTCCATTTGCCCCTGGCGGCCAGGGCCGGCTTCCCACATGCCTCGCGCGCCATCTGGTACAGGACACGGGTGACGGGCGTCCTCTGCAGGGCCAGCGGGATCCCCTTGTCCAGGGATTGGCGGACCGACTGGTAATCATTGGGTACTTTCCACTTGAACGAAGTCTCCAGGATCTTCTCGATGCGGCCTTCGTCGATTTCCATGTGACGCGGGTCGTAGCGGTTGAGGACGACTTCCAAGTGACGCCCCTCGCCGCCGATCGTGCGCAGATGGGCGATCAGGCGTTGCGCATTGCGGAGTGCAGCGACCTCGGCGTGGGTTACCAGATACACCATGTCCGCGGCCCCGAAGAGAACCTCCGTGCCCTCCCCGAGCGTGGGGCCGGCGTCCACCACCACGTAGGGGAACTGCTCCCGCAGCAGCTCCAGCAGCTTCGTAAGGTTTCCGTTCTGCACCAGGGGCAAGTTGTTGTACTGGTCGGGCGCCGCCAGCAGCGAGACTCCCGAGGAGTGCGTCGCCAGCAGCGTGGCCAGGAAATCGCCATCGAGCCGGCCGGGGTTCCGTAAGGCATCGGCTACGCTGAAACGCGGGTTCAAGCCCAGCACCACGCCGGCATCACCCAGGTGCAGGTTCAGGTCTACCAGGCCTACTTCCTGGTTAGACTCCTTCTTGAGCGCGATGGCGAAATTGCTGGCCAGCGTGGTGACCCCCGTTCCGCCCTTGGCCCCCCAAAAAACGAGGATCTTTCCCAAGCTCTTCTTTTGGCGATCCAGTTCGAAGCGCCGCGCGGAGGCGCGAACCACCGCCTCCGTCAGGACTTCGCCGGATACCGGCTCGGAGAGGAACTCGCGGGCGCCCGCCCGCATGCACTTCACCAACAGCTCCGAATCCCGTTTCCGGGAATAAACCATCACCGTTACCAAGGAATCGCGCCCGCCGATGTTCTCCACCAGACTTAGGGCCACCTCCGGGTCGGAATCGAGATCCACCACCACCACGTCGCACCCCGCTTCCATCAGGGTCATTAAGTGGTTGAAACTCGGGTAGGATCCTAACTCCCCAGCGACCTGGACCTGTTGCCCCCGGAAGGCCTCGGCGAGGGCGCGCCGGCGACCTTCTGCCGGGCCAATCAGGATGACCGACAGCGTAGTGCTCGCCATGTGATCACGGGTAGAGGTCACTGGCGCGGTTCCCCGGAAGGAACAGCCGGGGTCAGTCGGATCTCGACCTTGCTGATTCTCTCGCCACGCAGCATTTCGATCGATGCGGTGGTGGGAGCCGGCGGAGGCGGGGGCGGCGGAGGCGGTGCAGCCACCACTGGAACCGGCCGCGGGGCACTGCGCCGGACCGCAGGCGCCGGCGGTTTCGCCCCTCCGTCCGCGTATAGCGCGCGCCGGTGGACCAGCGCCATCTTGGTATTGCTGTTTTCGGCCAACTGCTTGTCCATAGGATTCCGCAACACCAATTGGATCCGGCCCTCGTTGCCGGCCAAGGTCACTTTGGCGGCGTCTTCCGGGGTGCAAAGCAGGGTCACCACATTGACCTTCTCCGCCCGGCCCTGCGCGTCCGGCTGGATCTTTTGCCCGGCCGCCAGCACCTGGACGTTTTCCAGAATTGTCTTGGTCAGAGATTCCGCGGCCCCTCCCCCGGCGCTCCCGGGATTTCCGGTGAGCAGCACGTCCACCTTGGTTCCCGGCCCCACGAAGCCCGCCACCGCGACGACGTCGTCCACCCGGATCGACACCGCCCTCATCCCTGCCGGGATCACCGCCGGCATGCCGGCGCCCGATCCTACCGGAGCAAGCTTCGCCTCCAATACGATCTCGTCGCGAAACATCGGATAGAGTACGGCGCGGCCCACCACGGTGGCGGGGTCCGTAGCCGCTCCTTGCGGGGCGCTGCCGGCGGACCACTCCATCGTCTTCAGATCCTCGGCGACCAGCTTGGTTCCGATTTCCAGATCCCGCACCGCCACCACCACATTGGAAGTCGCTGCTGCCCGCGCGGTCTGTTTCAGTTTCTTCAAAACGAGCACACCCGCCGCCCCGGCGATCAAAAAGGCGAGAACAAACGTGGCCACCAGTGATGTTCTATTCATTTCAGATGCTCCTGTCTTTTCACATCCAATAAAAGGAAATCATCGTTCCAATGGCGATGGCAGGCGCATAAGGCATCCGCAGAGCGGCCGGATTGTCCAGTGAGATCACCGGATGGGGACGCCATCCGCTCCCCGCCAAGTGCCTCACTACCCGGCCGGCGCCTGACACTGACCTACCCAGCGAACCGTACCATGCTGCGTAGCCCAGCGCCAGCACTCCCCCCGCGATGCCCGTAGCCAGCAGGGCGTAGATCAGTTGGAACGGCCCGATCCACGCTCCCACCGCGGCGCACAGTTTCAAATCTCCGAGGCCCAGGCTCCGCGCGTAGCAAACCACGCCCGCCACCACGGCCCCTAAGGCAATACCGGCCATACTCCTGGCAACGCCGTACAGCCCACCCGTCCAGCCGCCGGCCGCAATGCCCGCCAGCAGGAAGGGGATTACGAGCCAGTTTGGTATCCGCCGGCTTCGCAGGTCCGCGATGCTGGCGACTACCACGACTGCAAGGGTGGGCCACATGGCGATGGAGTTCATTGGTCTTTGCAGCAAGAGGGTTCTGTCGAAGCTTGACGCCCATACATCCCTCTTCCGGTTGAAGAGCTACTTGACGTAGGTGGTGAGCTTATCACCGATCTTCTCGAAGGCATTGTTGATATTGGAAGCCACCGCGGTCATGCCCGCCGTGGCAGCCAGAGCGATCAAAGCCACCACTAGGGCGTATTCGATCAAATCCTGCCCGCTCTCGTCCTTCAGAATCTGTATCTTCACGTACAAACTGGTAAGGATGTTGCGCATTCGGTTTCTCTCCTGATCTGAAATTCGTCCCATGCCGCCCCTCTGGAACCGGGAAACGGGCACAGTGACAGGATGGGCTTGGCAATTCAGCATCCATTCCGAGATGCCTTGTACGGTCAATAACTTGGGGGAGATTCGGCCCAAGAAAGGTGTCTACAGTCGTATACACTTGGTCGTAGGGTGTAAGCCTTAGTATACACTCAGTGGTTCGCTTGAGCAATGCTTGGAAAGAGAAATCGGAGGCTCGCCCACGGCCCGACCACAAATTCATAGCCGTCCACCACCTCGCTGTGAACGGAGTTCTGCGGAAACCGAGCCCGGACGCCCTTTAGATACTTGGAGTACTCCTGAGGGCCGATGGGCAACGGAAAGATCACGAAGTTCGTTTGGGATCCGGCGGGGAACCGGTCGAGCAGATGGGTAGTCCTGTTTTGCAGGGCAAACACCCGGCGGCCGGAGGGATAGTTAGCCTCGGGATACTGGAACGTCCAGTACTTTGGTAAGTAGTACCCGGCGTGACGATACCCCATGAGGTGGGAGTCGAAGGCCACGATAACAGAGTCGGCCGGGTTGGTCAGGCGGGCCACGCCGGCCAGCACGACCGCCATGCTGGCCTCAAACTCTCGTACCGCGCGGTAGGTGCAATAAAACGGAGGGAACAGGAATAGGCCGGCGTTGATCGCGACCATGCCCATTAGCAGGACTGCCTTGCTTCGCAAGGAGGCCCGTCCGCGGGCGAAGGAGTCGGCCGTCCGCCGTCCCAGCAAGGCGAACAGGGGCGGGGATAGTACCAGCAAGTAGCCGCTATTGATATGCCGGAAAAATACGAAGCTGAAGAAGAGCAACCCGGGCAGCGCCCACACCCACAGGAACAGCTTCTTGTCGCTCTCCAGAGGCGCCTGAGGGTCGGGCAGGATTAGAGGCGCAAAAGCGCCGTAGCACAGCCCGTAAGCGAAGGCGATGTTAAAGATGCGGGCGATGGTCAGATAAACGGAGTTGGTTAGGACCGTCTGCTGAGCCGGTACGGTACTCCACAGGTCGTAGAACGCCAAGAAGTAGACGGCCGCTCCGCCGCTGGCCTGAACCATGGGGAGGAACCAGGCCAGCACCGCGGCGATGAAGGCGAGGAATCCCAGCGCGATCCGACTCCGGGGGGCTTTCCGCATCGACAGCAACCACAGCGGGCCCAGAAACAGCACGGAGGACTGGCGAAACCCGGTGGCCACCCCCAACGCGATGGCGCTGGGAACCAGAAACGCCAAGCGCCCGCGGTAGGTCTGCCAGCCGAGATAGCCGATCAGCGCCGCGAAAAAAGCTTCCACGATATAGGTCAGGGCCACCGTGCCGTGGAACCACGCCAGCGGTGACGCTACAAAGATGATTCCGGCAAACTGCGCGGCCCGCTGTCCGAACCAGCCCTCGGCCAGCGCATAGACCATGGCCGCGGCGGCACAGCTCGCCAGGATGCTCACCGCCACCAACGCGGCGTTGGCCTCGGGGAAGATCGAGTAGAACACCCGGCCCAGGCAGACGTACAGAAAGTAGCCGGGCGGGTGGGGTTGGTGCCTGGCCGGATCGAACTTGTCGAGCGCCAGCGCGAAGTTGACCGAATCCAGGTCATAAAGGAGGCGGCTGCGGAACAGGAACCGTGTGAGGGCCGTCGCAGCTACCAGCAAGACGTAATCCAGCTTATTCCGATTCTCCACCACTACCCCTTGTCGGCAAGCCGCCTGCCGGGTTTTGGCTGCCGAATTGCAGCTTCCTCCCTCCTGGTCAAGAACCTGCCCTTTCGCATATTATCGTATACAGCATGAGAAAGCTTCTTCTCGCCGGCGCGTGGGTAGCGATGATCGCCATCGGGCTGACCTTTTTGAAGCCCTTGCGCCAAACGCGGCCGCCGGATTTCATGCCCTTCTACTTTGCGGGAAAGCTGGCGGCGAGCGGCCAGATCGCCCAGATCTATCATCGGCCGGCCTATCAGCCGCTGATCGCCGAGCTCCGCGCCACCGGCGAGCGCATGCACCCGCTGGACGCTCACTATTTCATCCGTCCAGCCTTTCAGGCCTACTTCTATATCCCGTTCACGCTATTTTCGTATCCGGCGGCGTCGAGGCTGGCGATCGGCGTGAACCTGGTCCTGCTGGCGGTGTTGATCTGGAAGCTCCCGGCGTGGTTTCCGGTTCCTGTGGCGGTGCGGCCGTGGATGGCCGGCTTTATGCCTTTCTTGTGGTCGATTGGAATTGGGCAGGACACGCTACTGCTGACCCTGCTGATCGCCTACAGCCTGCACCTGGCGGGAAAGGGACATGACCTCCAGGCCGGACTCCTGCTGGGCCTCACGGTCTACAAGCCGCACCTGGTGTGGCTGCTGCCCCTGGCCCTGCTGGCCAGCGGACGCCGGAAGATGGTCGGCTGCTTCCTGGCCGTGGCCAGCTCCTTGGCCGCGCTTTCGTTCGCCGCCGTCGGCCGGGCGGGCGTGCGGGAGTATCTGGAACTGGTCCAAAGGCCCTCGTCGGACCATCTGCCCGAGACCATGGGCAACGTCCGGGCCCTGGGCCTGCAGTGGGGCGCGACGGCCGGAGTGGCGGCTGCCCTGCTGGCCGTGGCGTGCTTCGGGATCGTGCTTCTCAAAGGCTCCTGGCACGCCCGCACGGCCGCCGCCCTGTTCACCGCCCTGCTGCTGAGTCCCCATACCTATTGGCAGGATTACTCACTGGCGGCATTAGCCGCCCTGCTGCTCGGCCATTCCGTCGGACTCTACCTATTGCTCCTGCCCTGGCCGTACTTCTACCCGCGGGGCGACATGGTCCCGTGGACCCTCCTGGCCCTCGGCTTCCTGATAACCGCCGCCGCCGGGCCGTTCGCGGCCCGCTGGTGGCGCCACCCGGCCCCGGCCTGCTCCCCCACCTCATGAAGAGACTCTTGCCGGCGGTAGCTTGGGTGGCGGCCGTGGCGCTGGCCGGGACCTTGCTGTACCCCGCCCGCAGCATGCTCGGTCTGCACGCCCCGCAGCCGTACTTCGCGCCCGATTTCATGCAGTTTTACTTCGCCGGGCAGCTCGCCGCCCGTGGCCAGATCGCCCAGCTCTACAATCGGGCCGCCTACGAGCCGCTGGCGCGAGAGGTGGACCTGCCGCCGGACCGGCTCGGTGTCTACCCCATCCTGCGGCCGGCCTTCGTCGCCTACTTCTGCATTCCGCTGACCTGGTTTCCATACCGGACAGCGCTAATGCTGGTGACGCTTGGAAATCTGGCCTTGTGCGGTGTGTTGGCCTGGAAGTTGCCGGCCTGGTTCTCGCTTCCCCGTTCCTGGAGTATCGGCCTGTCCGCCTTCTTTCCATTCGTGTGGTGCATCGGGCTCGTCCAGGACATCCTGCTCCTCACCGCCTTAATGGCCTGGTCGCTTTACTCGTTGTCCCGCGGCCATTCGGCGCGAGCGGGAATCCTGCTGGGCCTGTGCGTCTTCAAGCCGCACTTGGTTTGGCTGCTTCCAGTCGCTTGGTGGGCCGGGGGCAAGCGCAAGGCCGCGGGATGGTTTGCAGGCACCGCCCTGACCCTGGCGCTGATCTCGTTCCTTTCCCTCGGCATCCACGGAGTTCGGGAGTGGATGGGTCTGCTGCGCCAGCCCTACCAGGACTATGGGCCGGATACCATGGGCAACTTGCGGGCCCTGGGGCTTCACTTTGGCCCGGCTGCCGCGTACCTGGCCGGCGGACTGGTCCTGGCCTGCCTGGGTCTGATCCTGTGGCGCGGCTCCTGGAACCAGAAGATGTCGGCAGCGGTTCTGGCCGGACTCCTTCTGAGCCCGCATACCTACCCGTACGATTTTTCTCTGCTGGCCGTGGTCGCGGTCCTGGCGGCGCATGCGGCGGTGCGGTACGCGGTCCTGTTGCCGTGGCCCTACTTCTATCCGGTGCAGAACTCGCTGCCGTGGATCCTGGGGATGCTGGCTTATTTGGTGGTGCTGGCCGCCCAGCCAGCCTCGGTTCCGAACGAGCCACCCCTGGGCGCTGCCGTCGGCCGGGAGCGTGTTGGTTCGTCCGCCTGAGGATGCCGCGATGGAGACTGCCACGGCTGCAAGCGCGCTCCCCGACAGCAGGAAGACCGCCGGGATCCAGAGACGACTCCTGCCGGCCGCGGCTTGGGTTGCGGCGATACTTCTGGCCGGGACCTTGCTGTACCCCGCCCGCAACATGCTCAACCTGCACGCCCCGCAGCGGTACTTCCCGCCCGATTTCATGCAGTTCTACTTCGCCGGGAAGCTTGCCGCCCGTGGCCAGATCGCCCAGCTCTACAATCAGGCCGCCCACGAGCCACTAGTGCAGGAAGTCGGCCTGCGCCCGGAGCAGGCCGGCTCCTACCCCATTATTCGGCCGGCCTTTGTCGCCTATTTCTGCATTCCGCTGACCTGGTTTCCGTACCGGACGGCGCTCCTGCTGGTGACGCTTGGAAATCTGGCTCTGGTGGGTCTGCTGGCCTGGAAGTTACCGGCCTGGTTCTCGCTTCCCGGTTCCTGGCGTGTGTGGCTTTTCGCCTTCTATCCCTTCGTGTGGTCCATCGGGTTCGCCCAGGACATCCTGCTCCTCACCGCCCTGATGGCCGGGTCGTTTTACTTTTTGTCCCGCGGCCATTCCGCGCGAGCGGGAATCCTATTGGGCCTGTGCGTCTTCAAGCCGCACCTGGTTTGGCTGATTCCAGTCGCTTGGTGGGCCGGGGGCAAGCGCAAGGCCGCGGGATGGTTTGCAGCCACCGCCCTGACCCTGGCGCTGATCTCGTTCCTTTCCATTGGCGTCGAAGGAGCTCGAGAGTGGATGGGCCTGCTGCGCCAGCCCTACTCGGACTATAAGCCGGAGACCATGGGCAACCTGCGGGCCCTGGGGCTTCACTTTGGCCCGGCTGTCGCGTACCTGG
>JBGOUV010000034.1:0-27356 GCA_041477815.1 Terriglobia bacterium
CGACCCGAGCGCCGAATCAAGCCCGGAGTGGATGGCGGCCTTCGGGCCGCCTCTTGGTCAGCCCGCTCCACCATCTAAGGACGGCCGAATTTCTGTCCAAACGATGGGGTCCACCTCAGATCAGCATGGGAAATGTCCTCGCGGCGTGGGCATAGTGCCGGCGGTGGCCGGACCCCGCTCCTGCCGGAGCGAGGGCCAGAAAATGCTACCGCCGCATCGCCTTGAAGGCCTCGGGAATCGTCGGGGCTGCTCAGAAACGCCTATTTTGCGACGGAAAGTAGTTAGACTGTTATCGCCAGTCCAAGCTGCCCTGACGTGCGGGTGTCCGTCATTCGATGTTCAGCGCCTGCCCGCGCGGGCAACAAAGAATCCGGCGGCGATCCACCACGACTAGAGTCGCCCATGATGCTAGACCGGACCGACGGATCGATCACATAGTCCAGCCAAGGACCTTCGAGCGGCGGCTGGTGCCCTTATGAGCATTCGGGTTTCCGGCGCCGGTACGCGAGAATCCAATCATTGAAATGCTTCTGGCTTAGCTCCGGTGGGGGAGGAGCTTCCTCGGGCGGCGCCAGCGGAACGGGATCGATAAAGTCGATGCCCTTGCAGTCCAGCGCGCACCTCCACTCTTTCTCCACCCATGCCGAGCGGCTTGCATGGACGGACCAGAATAAATAGAAGACGTCAGTCGCAGGTATGATTTTCAGAATCTCCTCTGTCCAATAATGGCCCGAGCGAAGCGAGTCGACATCCAGGAAGACCTCCAGTTCCGGAGCGACTTTCTGAATTCCCTGAATGCGGCCGAGCACCTCGTCCCGGTCCTGGGAGGCGTAGGAGGCGAAAGCCTTTCTGAGCCGGTGTGCGGGCGATGGCAATATCTCGTGTCCCCCAGTTGTCTGAGTTACGGTGATCTGGAAGTACATCCGGGCAATCCGCATGCCCATGCAAGCAACCGAAACAACTCCCGAATGCGGTCCAGCGGCGGCCACAGGCGGCACTCTCACGAGGAAGCTCGCGTTTGCGATGCTCCCCTCCCAGAGCAGGGTATCCTCCGGATCGTCGACCGCACAACCTTCTATCTTCACCGTCACCGAGAGGCTGCTGCCCCGTTCCAGCAAGACCGGTCCCTTGGTACGAATGAGAGCCTCAGAAACTCCTAGCTCCTTGCTGGCGCGAGAAACGACGGCGTCGAACTGATCTTCCAGATGCGCCCAAACGAGGACCAGGAACTCGGATCCGGGCAAGACAAACTGTGGTGCGGTGACAGTAAACTGAGCGGGCCCGGCCAGCTCCAGACGCGGCCGGCCCACGGAAGCGGCGGGACCACGCGAACGCGACATGGTTTCGCTATAGACGATCGCTTCTTCTCGGAGGTAAGGATCAAACTCGTAATACGAGACAGAGGCTGAAGGACCATCCAGCTCCAAATCGGCGTACCCGAGCTTACGAAAGCCACCAGCGTCCACGCCCTGGACGGGCGCGCCGCTCACCAGCGGCACCGCCGGGTGCTCGTCGCAGCCTTCCTCGCGTACTCCGCCGTTACCTATGCATCGTCCAAGCCGCAAGCCCACCGCCTCGGCGTAAATCGACCGCCGATGCTCGTGGCCCCAAAACCAGGCCGAGACGGAATCGAGCACTGGCGAGAGCTGGTCACGCAGATTCGGATTCACAGTGCTTCCGACGGTCTCGAAGGCCGAAAAGAGTTGATGGTGCGAGAGTAGGACGGTGCCACGCTGCCCGGATCGCCGCACCTTATCGATGAGCCAGGTCTGCTCGGAATCCTCCAGGAAGGTGGACTGCTTTCCAACCGGGTCCGCATCGTGGAGCCCCGTGTCAAGAGCCAGGAACTGCCAGTAGTCGTTCCGGAGACAGAAATAGCTTGCAGGCTGGCCTAGGGTATCGAGCAGGTAGTAATAGCCGTCGCCGCCCGCGTAGAGATCGTGGTTGCCCGCGAGCGCGAAGACACGGGGCGAGCAGGATCCCCGTCGAAAACCAATCGGTGCCAGGAAACAGCGATCAATCTCCTCCCGCGTTCCCGAATAGTAGATATCACCGAGATGGATGAGAACGTCGGGCCTCTTTTCGAGAATTCTCCGCATCAGTTCTCTCGCTTCCGGTTCGCCAGTGCCCCAGTCGCTTACCAAGACGACATGCGCCCGCCGGGCAAGCCCGTCCATGACGAAGTCATCGAGACTGGTTTGACGGCGGTATGGCACAGTCTCGGCCGCTGTGAGAAGGCGACCAAACTCGAGTGCGACCTCCGCCCAAAAAGGGTCTTCGAAGAACAGGTGATAATTCCGGATCTTTTCCGTGGCGGCCTTATCGCCGCGCCGAATGGCCAGGCCGAATTCGTAGCTCGCCGCGGCCTGGGCCGCGAACAATTCGCCCACAGCCAAGAGGCCGTCCGGGTGCCATGCCTGCCCTTGGTCCAAGGGGGCGCAGAGTTCTTGGGCCGTGATGGTCTCCGGCATCACGGCTTCCCGGTCGCGCAGGCGTTTGGATCTCCACAGGACGTGATCTACCGCGGTTTGGAACTTGGACAATACGGGAGATCGAAACTGTCGAATCGGCATCGTTCGGCTCCAGACTGTATTCGCCATCATAGCCCAAACGGTTTCAAGTGCGTGATCGTTAGACTGACAGGGGACGCCAGAACGCGGCGCCGTGACTGCAATCTAACTGAAGACAGCCGGGTTCACCTGCCCCGCTCGCGCCGCTTTGCGAACCATACATCGGCCTGTCCGTTGGTTCGCTGTGCCCACAGCGACGCGGATTCATGGCTCATCCGGGCGGTCGTATTGATCACGTCGTGGTCCCGCTTGCACACGTTCTGGGTTTGATCTTCGTTGATTTGTTGATGCCAAGGGCTGTTCTCGCCAGACCGTCAACGATCGCGTTTGGGGCCGCAAGTCGGGTTCTGGGGGATGACGATTTTGAGACCCTGCCGGAGCGGATACCTAGTGACAACAGCTATCCGGCCAACAAATCGGCTTCACTCCCGTGAAACGCCATTATGGGAAACTGCCCGACTACCGAAAAAATCTACCCTCGGCCGGTAAGTTTTTCCTAGGAGTTACACCTCCCGCTCGTGGATATACCTCCTTTGTTCCGAGGCGATTACGGCTCTGGCCACCGGCGTGCACTTGGCCCTTGGAAGAGGAGACGCGATATGAGAACTCGAGTTCTGTGGCAGGGTGCGGCGGCGTTGTTCGTCCTGTTCGGGGCTGCTTGCAGCAGCAAGGCGCCGGAGTCGGCGGAGGCGAACGCAGGCCAGGAGGGAAAATCGCTCGCCGAGAAAGTGCGGGCAGCCGTTTCCTCGGAAGTGGAGCTGCCGGCGGGGACCGAGTTGCAGGTGCGGCTCTCCGAGACGGTGGGGTCGGCGCGGTCGCGCGCAGGAGAGAAGTTCGAAGCGACCTTGCACGCGCCGGTGGTGGTCGGGGATCAGGTGGTGCTGCCTAAGGGCGCGTCATTCTCGGGACGCGTCATCCATTCCGTGCCGTCGGGCCGGCTGAAGACGCCCGCGCGCCTGTCGCTTACGCTGGAGGCGCTGGAGTGGAAGGGCGCGAGCTACCCGGTGACCACCAGCAGCGTGACGCGGTCGGTGAAGTCGCACAAGAAGCGGAACCTGGCGCTGATCGGTGGCGGCGGCGGAGCCGGAGCGCTGATCGGCGGGCTGGCCGGCGGCGGCACGGGAGCGCTGATTGGAGCGGGCGCCGGCGCCGCGGCCGGTACCGCGGGCGCTTACGCGACCGGCAAGAAAGATGTCGTGCTGCCGGCGGAGACGCTGCTCACCTTCCGGCTGGAGACGCCGGTCAAGATCAAGAAGATATAGTCCTGATAGGTTATACCCACTCCAGGGCGCCCTTGCGGAAGATCCAGATGTATCCGACGATCAGGATGGCCAGGAATACCGCCATCTCCAGGAAGCCGAACAGGCCCAGCACTTTGTACTGGATCGCCCAGGGGAACAGGAAGATCGTCTCCACGTCGAAGATCACGAACAGAATAGCGATGATGTAGAAGCGCACGGTGTAGCGCTGGCGCGCGTCGCTGGCTGCCTGGATGCCGCACTCGTAGGCCTCCAGCTTTTGCTGGAAGGGATTGGAGGGGCGGACCAGCTTGGCGACCAGAATCGTCACCACGGGGAAGGCGATGGCGACCGCCAGGAAGATCAGGATGGGGAGATAGCCAGTCGGCATACGGGAATACTATAGCATAGGCAGGTGGCTAACGACTGGGTGGCTAACGACTGTGGGGCATCACCCGCCGCCCGGTTCTTGGGCGGACGGACGCGTGCCTTCGTGGGGCCGCCCGTCCACCCGCGGTATACTTGGTTCATGACCGGAACGCTGGACGCTGTGATCAACAAGTTGGCGACTCTGCCGCCCGAGGAGCAAGAGCGGGTCGCCCGCTGGCTGCTCGACGAGCTCCGCGATGAGGAGCGCTGGACCAGCCAGTTCGGCGCCTCACAGAACGCGCTGAGCAAGCTTGCGGCCGAAGCCCGAGCCTACCGCGCGGCTGGTCGAACCACTGCCCTCGACCCCGAGAAGCTGTGAAGTCGCGCCACCCCGCGCTTCTGGGCGGCCTACCACGAGCTGCCTTCGGAACTCCAGGACGCTGCTCAGAAAGCATACCGACTCTTTCGCCAGAACCCCAGGCACCCCAGCCTCCACTTCAAGAGGGTCCACGAACAAGACCCTGTGTACGCCGTTCGCGTAACCCTCGGATATCGGGCCGTCGGACTTCTGGAGGACGACGAAGTAACATGGTTCTGGATCGGAAGTCATGCCGAGTACGACCGTCTCTTGAAGATCCTGTAGGTTCGTCGGCTAACGGTTTGGGTGCGGGCTGGATTTGCCCGTCGCCTGCGTCGCCTTCGTTAGCAGCCCGTGGCAAAAGTGCTCCGACCGCGACTTGTTGGCAAATTTGCCACCGGCAAGTCGTTGATTCTGCGAGGTTGAGGATGCGGCAAATTCGCCGGATCTCACTTCTGCCACGGGCTGTTAGTTTAGATTGGGCCCGTGCGGCCGGTGGCCACCGGTCCTTTCCCGACGACCACGGGGCATCCTTCGACGCTCGCCCGATAGCGGGAAATTGAGTGGCGACGGCCAGCGCGTCACCGGGCGTCCGCCTTGGCCTTATCAATGAGCTTACCCAGGTCCGCCTGCAACGTGAGAGCCATTATGCTGCCTCGTATGCCACCCAATTCAAAGCCGGGTTTGCTGATGAGCTCGGCGCCCTTGCTTTTCGAATAATCGGCAACTGCCGTGATCCGCTCAGAGTGCGCCTTGTCCACTGTGCTTCCCACGACGGTGTAGTCCATCGCGGAGTAGCCGTGTTCGTCTGTTGCCTTCCCTGATGCACCATCTGCCCCGGGGCTAGGCGCCACGGAGGCGTTGCCAGAGGCGTTGCCACCAGTAGGATTCGGGGGGCTTGGGGGCTGGCTCCGTGGGGGGTTCCGGGGCAGGCGCAGGGTTCGCGGTGGTGACGGCTTCTTCGGCGTAGAGGCGGACCAGGTGGCCGATCATGACGTAGCGGCGGGTGTAGCGCTGGCCGTCCTTCTTCTCCACCGTAAAAGAGAAGGCGGGGCCGGGGCCGAAGCGGGTTTGGGTCTGGGGGGTGACCAGGACGGGGAAATAGCCCTTCAGGCCCCGTTCGATGTGAGCCGTTTCGTAGCGGTGGCGGCGGCGGCCCCAGTTGAATACGCGGATGGAGTCGAAGTCATGGACCTCCAGGCTGCGCTCGGAGGTGGTCCATAGCCACACCTTCTTGACCTGATCGCCGTCGGTGACCTCGGCTAGGGCGAAGTAGGAAGTGATGCGGCGGCCTTCGGCGTACTGGGCGACTTCGTCGGGAATGTTGCCGTCGATCATGCGGGCCAGCACCCAGCCGACCTGACCCTCGGCGGTTCGGACCAGGTTCCACTCGTCGTAGGCAGCGGGCTTGCCGGCGGGGGCGGGGGTGTTGGCGGGGGGGCCGGAGGTGCGCTCCATCACGCGGCGTCCCAACAGGTCCACCTTCTCTTCCTCTTTGAGTTTGTAGAAGCCCGGCGACCAGCGGTACGGCTCGATGTGGACGTTGAGGACATCGCGCGCCCGGTAGACGCCCAGGGAAGGGACGCCGGCGGTTTCCTTGGAAGCTTGTTCAATCTGCTGGTGGAGGGCAGGGGTGAGGAGCTGGCCCTCTTCGGTCCAACCCTCGGCGCCGGCGGGGGTGCGGACTCTCACAAAGCGGCGGCGGCGGGCCATGAGGTCCACCTTGTCGCCGCGCTTGGCCGTGCCCGCCACGCCGCTCGACAGCGGGATCTCGCGGCGCAGGTTCAAGGTTTCGGGTACCACGTAGGCCTCACCGATAGGCTTGGGGGGAGGAGGCTTTTGGGGTCCGCAGGCGGCCAGGAGCAGAACAGTGGCCAGTGGCCAGTGGCCAGTGGCCAGTGGGAGATTCGGAGCCCTACCCGATGCCCAGCTCATCGGCTTGTTCCACGGGCGTGCCGCAATGGCGGCAGATCAGCGAGCCGCAGTCACCGCAGCACAAGGGCTCCACCGGACGGTCGCAATGCGGGCAGTAAAACGCGGGCTGTTCATCGGGCATGGGCGGGCTCACAGGACCACGATGGGGTGATAGAGGTGGGGCAGACGGATTTCGCCGATGGCCAGCAGGCGGCCGTCGGTGTCCATCGCCTTCACCAGGCGCGCGCCTTGGCGGACGCGAAAGGGCGAGACGCGAAAATCGCGCCCGTGCAGGATTTGGGCGGCGGTGACGGCGTCCACGCACTCCGCGGGCGCCTCGGGCAGGAGTTCTTCGGTAGGCACCAGGGCTTCCGCCAGACGGCCTTCCTGGACCAGGGCCTGCAGTTGCTCGAGGGTCCGGGCCATTTCCACGGTGAACTCTCCGGCGGCCAAGCGACGCAGGCTCTCGACGTGCGCTCCGACTCCCAGTTTCTGTCCGATGTCGTGGGCTAAGCCTCGCAGGTAGGCGCCCGCCGAGCAGCGCACCCGCACCCGCGCTCGAGGGCCGTCGACTTCCAGCACCGCGAACTCACCCACCCGCACCCGTACCGGCGCCAGCTCCACCGGCTGATTCTTTCGCGCCAGCTTGTAGGCCGCTACTCCGTGGACCTTCTTGGCGGAAACCGGCGGCGGGACTTGGTCGAATTCGCCGCGGTAGGTCTCTACGGCTTGCTCCAGCGCGGCGCGGTCGAGGCTGACCGCCACCTCGTCGCCGACGCGCTGGCCGGCGCGGTCGTAGGTGTCGGTAGCGTACCCGAACCGGATCACCGCTTCGTACACCTTATCGCGATGCAGAAAGAACTGGGCGAGGCGGGTGGCGCGTCCTACGGCCACGGGCAGCACGCCGGTGGCGATGGGATCGAGGGTCCCCAGGTGGCCGACCCGCTTCTGCCCGCTCAGCCGCCGGACGCGGTCCACCACGTCGTGCGAGGTGATGCCGTCGGGCTTGTCGATTACCAGGATGCCATCCACTACTCTATTGTAGGGGATGGCGCCCCCTCAAAAGATGAGTTTCAAGCCCAGTTGCAACTGGCGCGAGCTGCTGACATCCCCGCGCGCCGCCCGCGTCGCTGTGATCTGACCGAATTGCGAGGACGTCACCTGATTCACCGGCTGCGTGAAATTGGGATGATTCAGGATGTTGAAGGCCTCGACGCGCAACTGCATCCCTACCCTCTCGGTAAGGGCCGTGTTCTTGGCTATCGAGAAGTCGAGATTGAACATTCCCGGGGCCCGCAAAATGTTGCGACCCGCATCGCCGAATCCGGTGGCCTGCGCCGGGAGGAACGCTGCTTTGTTGAGCCACTGTGCCGGCGACGGACTCGCTACATAGAGCGACTGCCCGGGAGCCAGGAACGGACGGTTGAACGCCAGCAGGCTGCCACGGGTGTCGGTCACGGGAATGATGGGGCTGAAGGGATTCCCCGTCTGGCTGCTGAAGACCGGAGCGGCGCTCCAACCCTGCACCAGGCGCTTCATCAGGCCGCCCTCGGCATGGAAAGGAAACAGGTACAGGCCGCTGAAAATGAAACGCTGCCGGGCGTCGAAGTCGGAAAGAGCGCGCTCGGCCTTGAGGTTGCGGATGTCCTGGGCTTGCGGATTGGAACTGCCGACCGAATTGGTGTCGATGGATTTCGAAAAAGTGTAGGACGTGGAGAGGGTAAATCCCTTGGAGAATCGCTTCTCGGCCGAAAGCCAGAACCCGTTGTAGTTGGAGCTGGCCGCCGATTCGCTGAGGTTGATGCTGCTGAAACCGGAGATCGGGCGCACGCCGAGAATGCCCTGGTTATAATCTCCGATGAAACGTAAATGCCGGCCCTGGCTGCCTACGTAGGCCGCCTGCACCACGGTTCCGAAGACCTCCTGTTGCACGTTGAGGTTGTAGCTCCACACCCGCCCGCTCTTGAAATGCGGGTCCACGGCCTGGATCGCGCTGCCCGTTCCCGGGGCGGCGGCGAACGGATTGGCGATCCGGATATTGCTGGTGTTGTTAACGGAGGTGGAAAAGGGCGGATTCGAGCCCAGCGGAGTGACAATATTCGTCACCGGCTGATCGTAATACAGACCCGTGCCGGCGCGGATCACGGTCTTCCCCCGGCCGGTGGGATCGTAAGCCAAGCCGAGTCGAGGGCCAAAATTCGTGAGCTGGCGCGCGTACGGCGTGGCGCCGCTGGTTCCCGCCTGCACGAGCTTGTTCTGGGCGAAATCGTACATGCTCAAGCGATTGTATTTCTCAGTGGGCACTCCGTTGAATTCCCAACGCAAGCCGAGGTTCAGGGTCAGCCTGGAAGTGAGCTTCACGTCATCCTGGGCAAAGCCGTTGTAGGCGCTGACGCGGAGCGCCGGCGTCACCGCCAGCGCCGTCTCCGTGGCTGAAGTGGGAGTGCCGGTGAGGAAATTCGCCACGGTTCCAAAGGTGATCGTGCCACCCGTGCCGTAGTTGAAGTTGTTGTTCCGGAAGCGCCGCAACTCGGCGCCGAATTTCAAGGAGTGGCGGCCGCGAATCCAGGACACGGTGTCGGAGTATTGGAAGGTCGTATCGCCGCGCCCCTGCGGGAACCCATTGATCCCGCCGAAGGTGAAGTTTCCGGGCACGGTGATTTGCGGGAACACAAACGAGGGCGACGCGATGCCGAAATCCTGCGGCGCCGTCTTGAAGTCCTGCACAAAGTCGATGCGCACGCGGTTGAGGCCGGCGCGAAACTCGTTGGTCACGGTGGGAGAGAAGACGTGGGTTTCGCCGAGCGCCAGCATCATGCGCTTCGCCGGACGGCGGTCCCCGAAGCCCGGCAGGTTGTTGTTCTGCAGAGTGGGTTCGGTGCGCTCATCGCGGTTGGAAATGAAGGTACCGAACAGAAAATCCCGGCTGCCGAAGTTATGATCGATGCGGCCGGTGAGCTGGTTCAGCGTACGCTGGCGGGGAGCGGCGCCGACGAAACGCGCCCCGGTCGAGTCGTTGGGCCGCGGCACCAGGTCCAGCAGCTTCCGCATAACGGGATCGGTGATGGTGGCCCGTTGCGCATCGCTGAGCACCAGGGTGTTGATGGAGGCCACCTCGCGCGCCCGCCGGCCTTCGTAGGAGGTGAAGAAGAACGTGCGGCTCTTCACGATGGGTCCACCCACCGAGTATCCAAATACGTTGCGCTTGAAAGAAGCAATCGGGGCATCGCCCCGGTCGAAGAAATTCTTGGCGTCGAAGTGTTCGTTGCGCACGAACTCGTACGCGGTGCCGTGGAGGGAATTGCTGCCCGACTTGGAAACGCCGTTCACGATAATGCCGGCGTTGCGGCCGTACTCGGCGGAGAAGGCGTTAGTCTGGACCTTGAACTCCTGGATCATGTCGATGTTCGGCTGAAACGTGATCTGGTTCTGCACCATGTCGCTGATGTTGATGCCGTCGAACAGATAGTTGGTGGAGTCCTCGCGCGTACCCGAAGCGTTGATGCCGGACATGCCGATGCCGCTGGGCACGGCCAGAAAGGTGCGATTGTTCGTGCTGGGCGCCACCGTGCCCGGCTGAATCAGGGCCAGGTCGAGGAAGAAGCGCCCATTCAAAGGCAGCTCGGCGATACTCTTTGCGGTGACCACCGACCCCAGACTCGCTGACTCCGTCTGCGTTCGGACCGCCGAACTCTCGACGGTGACAATGGTCGCGATGTCGCCCACTTCCAGCCGGGCGTCGGCGCGGGCGCGTTGTTCCACCTCGAGGACGATCGGGCTCTGCAGGAAGGTCTTAAAGCCCGCCTGCTCGACCTTGAGTGAGTAGCGGCCCGGGCGCACGCGGGGAAATTCGTAAAGCCCCGAGTCGTTGGACGTCGTACTTTGGGAGACGCCGGTATCCAGATTCGCCAGCGTCACGGTGGCGTTGGCGATCGCCGCTTCCTGAGCGTCCTGCACGGCGCCGACCAGGGCGGCGTTCTGCGCTGCCAAGGGGAGCGATCCCGACAACAGAGCGAATCCAAGAGCAAAACCCCACAGCTTATTCATATGCCCCCTCCAAAAGATGTTGAATTGGCACAGCCCCATATTCGCGTGCCGGACCGCGCCTGGGCTCACCAGAGCGCCCGGCGATTCCCCCCCTGACGGTGCGTAAGTAATATATCATGAACACGTGCCGCGGACCCTGCTCTAATTACGAGATCGGGGACAAGTTAACAC
Source organism: Terriglobia bacterium (assembly GCA_041477815.1). Lineage (GTDB taxonomy): Bacteria > Acidobacteriota > Terriglobia > Bryobacterales > JACQDG01 > JBGOUV01. The sequence goes on from JBGOUV010000034.1 coordinate 10,668, forward strand.
CGTCGGTGAGAACAGGAGCCAGTTATCTATGAGTACGATCACCCGACGTAACTTTCTACGGACCGCCGCCGCGCTGCCGGCCGCCTCTTTCCTTACCCGCTACCACGCCATGGCCGCCCCGGAGAAGGGACGCGTCAAGATCCGGGACGTGAAGACCATGATCTTTCAGGGCCCGGATCGCAACTACACGCTGGTCAAGATCGAGACCGACGCCGGGCTGTTCGGGATCGGCGAAGGCTACGGGAGTCCCGGCGTGGGGGTGAAGGAGCAGGTCCACGCGCTGAAGCCCGAGTTGATCGGCAAGGATCCGCTGGAGATCGACGCCCTCTACACCCGTTTGGGAACCCGCACCGACGGTTCGGCCCACGCCCTGATGCGCGCCGTGAGCGGCATCGAGATGGCGCTGTGGGATACGGCGGGGAAGGTCCTCGGCGTGCCGGCGTCCACGCTGCTGGGCGGGCGCTTCCGGGACAAGGTGCGGGTGTATGATCACGCGACGCCGCGCAACCTGTGGGACAAAGCCTCCTGTCGCGAGTGGGCCCAGAAGGTGAAAGCCGACAAGAGCGGCTTTACCTGCCACAAGTTCGGGCTCCGGCACACCAACCCGGCCGACGACTTCGGGCGCGACCTGGCCAACCGCATGCTGTCCAGCAAGGAGCTGCGGCTGGTCCGCCAGGGCTTCGAGAACTGCCGCGAGGCGATCGGCTGGGACCACGACATCATGTGTCACTGCCACTGGGAGTACGACCTGCGAACCGCCATCCAGTACGCCGAGGCGGTGGAGTCCATCAAGCCCACGTGGCTGGAGGACGTGCTGCCGGTGAACTACTCGGAGAGCTGGCCCAAGCTGTGCGCCGCCTCGCGGGTGCCCATCTGCACGGGCGAGAACTGGATGCGCCGCGCCGACGCCCTGCCCTTCGTGCTCAACCGCGGCTGCGACATCCTGCACCCCGATCTGCGGAATACCGGAGGCTTCCTGGAAACCAAGAGGATGGCCGACCTGGCCGACCTGTTCGCCCTTCCCATGGCCAACCACAACACCGGTAGTCTCGTCAATACCATGGCCACGATACAGTGGGCGTCGTCGATCCGCGACTACCTCGCCTGCGAGACCATCATCGGCAAGGGCGACTGGATGGACGACGTCATCCTGCACGACGGCCCGGTGGTGAAGGACAGCTTTGTCCAGGCGCCGACCAAGCCCGGCCTGGGGATCGAGCTGAACCCGGACGTGATTCAAGCGCACCTGTTCCGGGGGGAGGTCTGGTGGGGCTGAAACCGTCGGGTGAAACGCAGGTGAAGGCCGCGGCATGCCGAAATCGAGCAGGCGGTGCGGGCCTATGGTGTCCCTATCAGCCTTCCTGATACCGCAGGAGCACAGCGGTGATGTTGTCGGGACCTCCGGCCTGGTTGGCGCCGTCGACCAGGCGGGCGGCTCAGGCGTCGTCGCCCGCCGGACCCCAGAGGCCGTCGGAACAAAGCAGGATCAGGTCGCCCGGCGCCAGCTCCTCGCGGTGCACGCGGATCAGCGGTTCTTGTCAGAAGTGACCAGGTACAAGACGGCCCCTCGACGTTGGAGGTCCAAGGCAACGGCTAGTTGGAAGGCATCCAGGGTTCGCAAGCCGTGATCCACGGCGCGAACGCGTAGCTGGACTTTGGATGCGATCCTGAACGGATCGAAGTCTGTCACCCGACGGGAGGTGGCGTAGTACAATAGGCATAATAGGCATCAACCGCCGCCATCAACTTTCAACGGGCCTCGGGACACCGCCTGGCCCCTTCACTTCTCGATATACTGGCAGATCATGAGAACGCTAACGCTTCTGCTCATCGGTGGGATGGTGGCTTGGGGACAGAACCCTGGCGGCCGCGGCAACCGGGCGCGATCGTCCGCCGTGCCGGGACCCGCTTCCAAGCTATTGCAGACGCTGCGGGAAGAGACCAACCCCGACCAGGCGGTGCGGGACGTGCGGACGATCTGGGAGACCGACCGTTGGTTTACGTTTCCCAAGTTCGAGGAAACGGCAAAGAACGTGGCGGCGATGCTGCGGCGCGCGGGGCTGGAGGACGTCGAAATCGGCAACCCTCCGGCGGACGGGGTGACGCAGGGCGGCTTCTGGACCTTGCCGCTGGCTTGGGACGTGAAGGTCGGCACGCTGGAGATTCTCGACCCGCCAGTGCCGGCCGACCGGCGGGTGCTGGCCGACTATCGGAAAGTCCCCACCTCGATCGGCATGTGGAGCGGGCCGACACCGCCGGGGGGCGTGGTCACCGAGGTGGTGCTGGTCTCGGGCAGCGTGGAGAGCAGGGATCTGAAGGGCAAGCTGGTCCTGGGCCAGCGGGGGTCGAAAACGGCGCTGGCGAAGGCGGGCGCGCTGGGGATCATCAGCGAGAACACGGAGAACCGCGATCTGGCCGAGGAGCGGGGGTGGGTCAATTCGTTTGGGGACAACGGCTGGAGCTTTACCAAGGGCAGCGCGCCGCTGGTGTGCTTCTCGATCACCCCGCGGGGGTCGCAGCTTCTGCGGGAGCTGCTGAAAAAGGGTCCAGTGAAGGTGCGGGCGAATGTGGACAGCCGGTATTATGCCGGGGTATATCCGTACGTGACCGGAGTGATTCGGGGGACCGACGGCGCCAATGCCGAAGAGGTCCTGTCGCTCGGACACCTCTACGAGCAGGGCGCCCACGACAACGCCACCGGGGTCGCTTCGATCATCGGAGCGGCCGAGACCCTGCACCGCCTGATCCAGGCCGGAAAGCTGGTGCGGCCCAGGCGGACGATCCGGGTCTTGGGGATGGGCGAGTGCTACGGGACCATGTATTACCTGGAGCATCACCAGGACCGGGTGAAGAGAACGGTGGCGGCGATGTGCATCGACTCGCCGGCGGGGCTCCAGAACCTGGCGGGCACGGAATACACCTGGATCGTGAACCCGCACTCCGCCAAGTCCTACGTGGACGCCCTGGCCCTGCGGCTGGCGGAGGAATACTATCCGTCCGTGGGGAGGCCCTGGGGGTGGATCGAGCACCGCAGCTCCACCGATAACTATCTCGGGGATCCGGCCATCGGCATTCCGACGGTGATGCCGCATGGCGGGTACGGGGTGCACGCGCACCACAACAGCGCCGACACGCCGGACGCGGTGGACCCCAAGTCGATGCGGGACTTGATGGTGATGAATGCCGCGTATACCTACTTGATTGCCTCGGCCGGCGAGGCGGAGAAGCGCTGGATGGCGGAGGTGGCGCTGACCCGAGGCTATAACCAGGTGGCCGCGTCGGCGGCGAAGATCCTGGACCAGGTGGCGGTGGCGGAGAACGCGGAGCGGCTGGGCCGGCTGCTCTACCAGGGCGGCGAGCGGGTCGACTATTCGCTCGACCGGGAGTCGCAGGCGGTGCGGTCGGCGTGGGATCTCCGGGAAGGCCTGGCCGCTCTGGCCGGCTTCGCCCAACAGCAGAAGGCGCGGTTGGAGCGGGCTGCGCGGGAGCGTGCCGCCGCCTTGGGACTCGGGTCCGTGCAGCCGGTGGCGCCGCCGCCGAACCCGGAGGCGGAGAAGATCGTCGTCCGGCGGAAGCGGATGGGAACCATCACCCTGGAGGATCTGCCCCGGGAGCAGCGCGAGAACTATCCGGCGGCGTCCTTCTGGGGCGTGCCGGTGTCGGCTCTGTACTGGTGCGACGGGAAACGGAGCCTGGCGGAGGTCGTCCGCCTGACCGAGCTCGAGATGGGCCCGCAGCAGTTCGATTTCGTGGGATATTTCAAGTTCCTCGAAAAGCATGGCTACGTGGAGTTCGTCCGATGAGGCGCCTCGCCCTGCTGCCGGGCGGTATTTGCCGCAGCGCCGGAGCGGTAGGGAGAAGACTCTACTGTGGCCCGCGACAGCAAAGACCGCAGCGAAGCCGCCCCGCCAATCCGTTCGCCGGAGTCCGGTATCCAGCGGAAGGACCTCCCTCCCGTAGCGGGCCGGGCCCTTGGCGACCGCCGCGATGCACGCCCCGGGGTCTGAGTTCTCCCGTTGGCGTGAGATATAAGAGATCCTCCGCCGGCAGCGGCCGCGTGGGCAGCGCAGAGCGCGGCGGTTAGAAGACGCCGGCGCGCGGTTGGCCGGGATCCTGCCGGCTGTGATAGCATCGCGATCATGGAGACAACGAGTCGTCGCAGTTTCGTGAAGAAGGCAGCGCTGGGCGCCGGGTTAGCCGGGGCGCCGGCGGTCCGTTCCGGTTGGGCGCAGGGCGGCCCCAACGACCAGGTTCGCCTCGCCGTGGTGGGCATCCGCGGCCGCGGCCGCGACCATTACCGCGCGTTCACGCGGGTCCCCGGCGTCCGTCTCGCCTACGTCTGTGACATTGATGAGCGGTTGTACCCGGCCGCCCTAGCCGAGATCGAGGGCGTCACCGGGTACCGGCCGGCCACTTTCGTGGATATCCGCAAGCTCCTCGAACAGAAAGATGTGGACGCCATCTCCATCGCTACCCCGGACCACTGGCATGCGCTCCATATGATCTGGGGCTGCCAGGCCGGCAAAGACGTTTACGTGGAGAAGCCCGTCTCTCATAATCTTCGCGAGGGCCGCAAGATGGTGGAGGCCTCCCGCAAGTACAACCGAATCGTCCAGTCCGGACTGAACCGGCGGAGCGAGCGGCGTAACCAGTCGGGCGTGCGCTTCGTGCAGGAGGCCAGGTTCGGGCCCGCCTACCGGGCCAAGGCCGTGGTCTACCGCGGGCGCACCACCATCGGCCGGGTGCAGGAATCGTCCATTCCGCAGGGCGTCAATTGGGATCTGTTCCTCGGTCCGGCGCCCTACAAGCCCTTCAACCTGAATCGCTTCCATTATGGATGGCACTACTCCTGGGACACGGCCACTGCCGAGATGGGCAACAACGGCGTTCACGCCATCGACCTGGTTCGCTGGGCGCTCGCCAAGAACGTGCATCCGGTGAAGATTACCTGCTCCGGCGGACGCTTCGTCGACGACTCCGACCAGGAAACGCCCAACGTCCAAAATGCTACTTACGAGTATGCGGATGGCACGCTGGTCGACCTCGAGGTCACCACGCTTCCCAGCCCGTCGTTCGGCGGCGTGCAGATGGGGGAGTTCTTCTACACGCCCCAAGGCTACGTGACTTCGGCCAACAAATGGAGCGCCGTCCGCGGTGAGTTCACGCCGCAGACGACGCCGGATCCCCCTTCCGGGGTGTCGAATCGTCTGAATAACGTCAGCTTCCCGAGGATCGCGTACAAGCCGGGGCCTCCCATTCCAGACCTGGAGGGGCCGGAAGTGACCCACTTCCAGAACTTCATCGACTGCGTGCGCTCACGGAAACGGGAGAACCTCAACTGCGAGATTCTGGAAGGACACATGTCGACGTCGCTGTGCCATCTGGCGAACATTGCCTTCCGGACGGGGCGGAAACTCACCTTTGATCCGGCTACCGAGACGTTCCCCGGCGACGCGGAGGCGAACCGCTATCTTACGCGTACCTATCGCGAGCCTTACGTGGTGCCGGACCAGGTCTGACCTGCCGCCGCACTGCGACCGGGAGGGAGCGGTGGGCTCGAGCTGCTGGAGCTGTTTCAGAATCTCCTGCGCCCAGGTCAGGTACTCGGGGCGCTCTTGCAGGCTGGGAGCGCGAAAAAATCCTCAACCTCATCGTCTTGCCTTCGTTGATGCCGGACAAGGTCCCGCACCTGCCCACGCGATTCCGTGCCCTTGGTAGTGGGCTAGTAGCGGTCAATTTCGTCCTCCGGGGCAAACTGACCCACTACCGTGCCCTCGGAGGCGCCAAATGCCGCACCCGATGTACTACAATGGCGGGCGCTCTGCGCGCCGCTCTCGACCGCCGGATGCTTTGGATCGTGCTGTTTGGAGGTCTGCTGGGCTGGGCCCAGCGCGGTGTGCCCCCGGTCAGCGCGATCACCACCGAGGAGGGTCAGCGCGTCGCGTTTGACCGCAGTACCTACCAGTTTCGCGAGCTAACCAAGAAACTGCCCCCGCAGCGTTCCCGCGGTGTCCGGTGGCCCGGCGGGTTTTTGACGGCGAGGAGATGGAGCTCGGCCGGCAAAGGCTGCGCGTGATTCACACGCCGGGACATACGCCGGGATCGGTGTGCTTCCTGCTCGAAGTCGACGGCAAGAACCTGCTGTTTTCCGGGGATACGGTCTTGTACGACGGACGCCTGGGCTGGCAAGGGAACCCCTATGCCGATAATCAACAGTACCTGGCGTCCTTGCGCAAGCTGGCCGCCTTCACCTGGAACGGGGCGGCGGTCGAGTGGGACATGCTGCTGCCGGGACACGGGGCGATGGCCCTGGACAAGGCCTATCTGGATGTCGAAAAGGCGCGGGCTTCGGTGGAGGACTCCCTGGAACGGGGGAAGGACATCCTCTCGACCCCGTACGCTGCGCCCGAGTATCGGAAACGCATGTATGGCCGGCCTTAGTCCCTAGCTGCAAAACTTCCGCCGGAAAGGTACGGCTGCTCCTGTAAAGGAAGCTCCTGGAAGCGAGCCTGTGTTGGAGCCGGAGGTTCAGAGCCGGAGTGCGGCCGCTGCTGACAACTCCTGACGACTTCAGGAGGTTGCAGCTCTGCGCGGAAGTTGATAATATCCGGAACACGCCGCCGGGGGCTGCCGGCGGCCGTGGAAGCTCTCGCTTGGGAGGCGCGATGTATTCGAGACGTTGGAAATGGCTTGGCAGGCTCGGCGTGCTGCTGGTCGCCGCGGCGGGCGCGCGCCTGGGGAGCCAAGCGCCGCCCGGCGGCAAGGCGACGGGGCGAAGGCCGAACTCCCTGATCAGCCGTTCCGTTCCCGACGCTGCGGCCGTAGAGCGCGGGCAGAAGACCTTTGTCGCCAGTTGCGGCTTCTGCCACGGTTCCCGCGCGACCGGCGGCGAGAACGGGCCGGACCTGGTCCGCTCGGTGGTGGCGCTGCGCGATGAGGGCGGCGACCAGCTCGGTCCCATCATCCGGAAAGGAAATCCGGAAAAGGGGATGCCCCCCTTCCCGCTGACCGACCAGCAGATCTTCGATATCGCCGCGTTCCTGCGAAGCCGCCAGCAGGCGGCCATCAACCGCAACGCCTATCAGATTCATAACGTAGTCACCGGCGACGCCGCGAAGGGACAGGCCTACTTCAACGGGGCAGGTAAGTGTAATATCTGTCACTCTCCCACCGGCGATCTGAAGGGCATCGCGAGCAAGTACGAGCCCGTCGCGCTGCAGGCGAGATTCCTGTATCCGGAGTCCCGCGGGTTCGGCCGGCGCGCCGCCGCAGGCCCCCCGCCGAGGCCTAAGCCGGTGACCGTCACCCTGCCTTCCGGCCAGAAGATTTCCGGCCGGCTGGAGTTTCTCGACGACTTTAATGTGTCTTTGCGCGATGCTTCCGGCGTCTACTATTCCTGGACGCGCCAGGACGGCCTCCGGGTGGAGGTCCGCGATCCTCTGGCCGGCCACCAGGAGCTGCTGCCGCAGTACACCGACGCCGATATGCACAATGTATTAGCGTACCTGGTGACCCTAAAATGAGCGTGTACCGGTTGCTGCTTCCACTCTCTATCCTGCTGCTGCCGGAGGCGGCGCCGGGGCAGGGTCTGAATCCGGCGAAACTGCTGCAGCCGCCGACCGACACCTGGCCGACCTACAACGGCGATTATTCGGGGCGCCGCTTCAGCCCGCTTACCAAGATCAACGCCTCCAACGTCAAGTCTATGACCCTCGCCTGGGTGTATCGCGCCAATACCGGACCCGGCGCGACGAGCGGCTTTGGCGGCACGCAGATCAAGTCGACGCCGCTGGTGGTGAACGGCGTAATGTACTTCACCGTTCCCGACCATACCTGGGCGGTGGACGCCCGCACCGGCCGCGAGCTGTGGCACCACCGGTGGGAAACCAAGGGCGGCATCCACATCGGCAACCGCGGCGTCGCCATTTACGGCGACTGGCTCTATTTCGAGACCGCAGACAACTACCTGGTTTGCCTCAACGCCAAGGACGGCACGGAGCGATGGCACGTCGAGATCGCCGACGTGAAGCAGGAGTATTTCTCGACGCCCGCGCCGGTGGTGATCCGCAACCACATCCTGGTCGGCATCGGCGGCGACTCGCTGGACGTGCCGGGTTATCTGGAATCCCGGGATCCGGAGACCGGCAAGCTGCAGTGGCGCTGGAATACCACACCCCGGCCGGGCGAGCCCGGCGCCGAAACCTGGCCGAACCAGAACGCCATGGAGCACGGCGGCGGCATGACCTGGATTCCCGGCACCTACGACCCGGAACTGAACTTGTATTATTTAGGTACTGGAAATGCCAACCCGGTCATGGCCGGTCACGGGCGGGAGGGCGCCAATCTGTGGACCGGCTGCATTGTCGCGCTGAACCCGGATACCGGGAAGATGGCTTGGTATTTTCAGGCTTCGCCGCACGATACCCATGACTGGGATTCAGTGGAAACTCCCGTGCTGATCGACGGCGAGATCGACGGGCAGCCCCGCAAGCTGCTGGCCCAGGCCAGCCGGAACGGGTACTACTTCCTGCTGGATCGCACCACCGGCAAGAACCTGGTTGCGACTCCCTTTGTCGCTCTGAACTGGTCCAAGGGGGTGGACGACCGGGGCCAGCCGATTCCCGACCCGGCCAAGGAGCCCAAGACGGACGGCACGCTGGTTCTGCCCGCCTCGGGGGGCGCGACCAACTGGCCGCCTCCCAGCTTCAGTCCGGAAACGGGTCTGTTCTACGTGAATACCGCGTCGCCGTACAGCATCTTCTACCTCACCGATACGGACCCGAAGCCGGAAGGATGGGCCGGGCGCGACACCAGCCTGTGGTCCAAGTCCGCGCTGAAGGCCATCGACTACAAGACGGGCCAGATCCGCTGGAGCCACCAGTACCCTGGCCGGGGCTTCGGCATGCCCGGCATCCTGACCACGGCCGGCAAGCTGCTGTTCACCGGCGATCCGGCGGGAAATCTGCTGGCGTACGATCCGGCCACGGGCCACATCCTCTGGCACGCCCGCCTCGGCGCGACGGTGAGCAACGGGCCGATGACCTATGAGCTGGATGGATATCAGTATCTGGTAGCGGGCGCCGGGGACACGCTGTTCGCGTTCACGCTGCTGCCTTAGGAGGCGCTGATGCTGCGCCGGAGAGCCGTGGCCGTGCTGCTGGGCGCCGCCCGCTCCGGACCTGTTATCGAGCGGCTCTTGGGGCCGGTGCACGGGGCCGCGGTGCTGCTGGATTTGCGGACCCGGCGCGTGCTCGCGGCGCACGGCTCGGACCGGGCGCGCCAGGCGCTCTTCGCCCCGGGTTCCACCCTGAAGCCGTTCAGCCTGCTGGCGTTGCTCGAAGCCGGCAAGCTCCGCGCCGAGGAATCGCTGCTGTGCCCGGTCCGGCTCGCCATCGCCGGACGCTCCTTCGCCTGCTCGCATCCGCCGCTGGATTCCCCGATACGGGCGTGCACCGCCATCGCCTATTCCTGCAACTGCTTCGTGGCGCACTTTGCGCCGCGCTTCGAGCCCGGAGAGCTGGCCGCAAGTCTGGTTCGCGCCGGCTTCCCGCCGGGACGGGTGGGGCGCGCCGAGGGACCTGAGGCCAATCAGTTGCAGGCGCTGGGCGAGAGCGGCGTGCGGATCACCGCCCTGGAGCTCGCGCTGGCGTACCACCGGCTGGCTTCCCGCGCCGGGCAGCCGGAACTGGCTCCGATACTGGAAGGACTGGAGGGAGCGGTGGAATTCGGGACGGCGCGGCAAGCCCGGGTACCCGGCGTCACCGTGGCCGGTAAGACCGGCAGCGCCGGCGGACAGGCGGCTTGGTTTGCGGGCTTCGCTCCCAGCCGGGCGCCGCGGGTGGTGGTGACCGTCCTGGTGCAGGGGCGCTCGGGCGGAGCGGACGCGGCTCCCCTGGCGGGCCGAATCCTCCAGACGTACTGGGAGGGCCGGCTGTGAGGCAAGCGGCGGTGGCCCTTCTGGTTGCCGTCCCGCTCGGCGCGGCGCCGGCTGGATTTCGGGTGCGCCTGGACGCCGGCGTGGTGTCCCTGGACGTGGAGGAGTATGTAGCGGGAGTAGTCGCCGGAGAGAGCAGCGTCTTCCGGTCCGACGAGGCTCTGAAGGCCATGGCCGTCGCGGCCCGCAGCTACGCCGTGCGGCTGCGCGGCCGGCATGCGTCGGAAGGCTTCGATTTCTGCATCACCACACACTGCCAGCACCTCGACCGGCGGGCGGTGACGCCGCGCCTCACCTCGCTCGCCGAACAAACGGCGGGCGAGCTGCTCTGGTTCGAGGGGAAGCCGGCCTTGGCCTGCTACACCCGGAGTTGCGGCGGCCGGACCGAGGCCGTCGGGGCAGTGTGGCCCGATCTGGCCGAGCCTTACCTGCAGAGTCATGCCGATGGTTATTGCCTCCGCTCCGGAGCTGCCGACTGGCAGTGGGCTGCCACTTCGCAGGACCTGGTCGGCGCTCTACGGCGGTCCGGGTTGCGGAGCCCGCCGGTAATCGAGCAGATCGCCGTGGCCGAGACCACCGCCGCCGGCCGCGCCCGTATTCTGACGCTCCTGGGGGGCGGCGAGTCGGTTCGGATCAGCGCCGGGTCCTTACGGTTTGCGGTCGGCCGGGCGCTGGGGTGGAATACCTTGCGCAGCGATCGGTACCAGGTCGGCGCGGGCTTCGTGTTTCAGGGCTCCGGCGCCGGACACGGTGTGGGACTCTGCCAGAGCGGCGCGGACCAAATGGGCTCGGAGGGGCGCTCCTACCGGGAGATTCTGGCCTTCTATTATCCCGGAACGGCGGTGGGGGTCACGGCGCGCGGACTCGCCTGGCGCCGGATCAGCGGCGAGTCGATCGCCTTGCTGACCACCCGGCCGGACCAGGACCGCGCCGTGCTGGGACTGGCCGAGCGCCTGCTCCGCGACCTCATCCAACGAACCAGCCTGCCGACGCTCGAGAACGTGGAGATACGGGTCTATCCGGACCTGGACACTTTTCGCAACGCGACCAGCGAGCCCGGTTGGGTAGCGGCGCACACCACCGGCCGCCGGATCCACTTGCAGCCGCCGGCGGTATTGCGAAGGCGCGGCGCACTGGAACAGGTCCTGCGCCACGAGCTGCTGCACGTGGTGGTGGAGACGCGGGCCCGGCCCGGCTTGCCGGTTTGGTTTCGGGAAGGGCTGGTGGGTTCCCTCGATGCGGCCGGGCCCGCGGTGCGGTCCGGCGCGCCTAGATCCGGGGACGCGGGTATTCAACAGACCCAGGACGCCGCCCGCGCGCGGGAGGCCTACCGCGAAGCCACGCGAGCGGTTACCGCCCTGGTCGAGCGCTACGGAGAGGACACGGTCTGGAGCTGGCTCCGGCTGGGGCTGCCGCCGGAAGTCAGAGAAGTCAGGTAGGCGCTCAATTCCATTTAGACCTGGTTTAGCGGCCGGCGACTATCCTGGGGCCGGAATAGCCGGTGTATTTGAGGTTGGCGGTGGCCTGCGGAACGGGCCGGGGATCCACGTACCCTCACGGATACGGCCGGGTGGCCGCGGTTCCGCCCAGCAGCGCCGGAGCCACCCACCTTCGGCGTTGCCTCTAAATTGGGGGAGAAGCAGTAAAATAATCCTGCGCCGCCGGTGCTCACCAGGTTCGCCTGGCTGCAGCCCCGGCTCGGATGCACCGAATTCCACGACGTTCCTGGGCCGCCGGTGCGGTCATGATGGCCGAGCTGGGCCGTGCCTTCGCCGTTGCTGGCCCAGTTTTTGCAGGTATGGTCGGCGCCATCGGGGTATGCTCTGCCGTCCGTCTGCGAGCCGGTGAGCATGTCGTGCTGGTTGGGAGTATCGCCGAAGCCCTTGACGGGCTCGCCCTTCTCGGTCAGGGCTGTCGCTCGGGTTAAGGTGTTGCCGAGGCGGGCCAACTCGAGGGTATCCCCATGCAGGTCGGCGAGGTTTTGGGCGACGCGGCCGCCTTTGGCGTTGTGCCAGGGGCCTTGGCCGATCCGGCCGCGAGCATTAACCGCGGGCTGCCCGCCGGCCGCGCTGGTGCTGAGATAAGCGCGCCAGGTGCGGTTGCCGGCGCCGGCCGCGGCGGCCAGTTGTTGGCAGTGCTTGTCGGCTCCGGCCAAGCCGCCGAGATTGGCTCCATCACCCACGCCTGCGCTGGTCACGAAGAATGTCATCGGTGGGGGCGGCGCTTTGGGTTGCTGCGCGAGAAGCAGAGAGGCGCTCACCAGCAACAGAAGGAAAGGTCTGTGGCTCACAGCAGTTCTCCTTATCATGTAGGAGCCAGGGTAGCACAACGCTGGGACCATGGCCTATCGGAACAGGAGCGGCCGAATCCAGCCAGGAGTCTTCTCCGTACGGTCCAGGTATGAGGACTTCAGGCGGGGGTTGACGGAGTCGGGCATGGCGACGGTGAACGCATCTATACCGATTAGATAGGAAGGCCCGGCTCCAGAGGGTGGCTGGCGGCGCTCCAAACGCGGCCGCATCCTTGGTCATTTTCTCCGGCGTGCCCGGCTTCCAGTTGCGCGCGACCGTCACGCCGGAGGCCTGGTTCGGCCGGCGGCGCTTGGGGCAGGTCCGCCGGAGGAGCAGGCACGTGTTCTCGCTTAGGGCGCCCATCGTCCGCCGCGCATTACCTTGTGGATGCGCTGCAGGTTGCGGATATCGGCCAGCGGGTCGGCGTCCAGCAACACCAGGTCGGCGGCTTTTCCGGCCTGGAGGGAGCCGTAGTCGGGGTCGGCGGAGCGCGTCAGTACGCGGGCGGAATCGAGGGTTGCCGCCCGAATCGCCGCCACGGGAGTCAGACCCGCTTCCACCAGCATCTCGATCTCGCGATGCGTCCCGCCGCCGAAGGGAACAGGAGCAAGCTCGGCGCCGCTATCGGAACCTGTAGCGATACGGACACCGGCGTCCGACATCGCGCGAATGAACCGGTAGGCTTCCTGGACGCCTGCCTTGCGCTGGCCGAGGTCGGGGGCGGCCACTTGCTTGGCGCGCAGCGCGGCGTCGCTCACCCGCGCCCATCCCTTGGGGTAGAACGCCCCCTGCAGCATCGGGTTCTCGAGCAGCTTGGGATTCTCGTAGTAATGCCAACCCGATTCCATGTTGGCGAGTGTGGGCGTGAACGACAGGCCCTTGGACTTGGCATAGGCGATCAGCTCGGCGGTAGCGGTCGCGTCGCGCGGGGTGTGCAGCAGGTCGGTGACGCCCAGGTCCGCCAGCTGCCGCAGGTCCTCGAGGGCGGTCACGTGCGTCACCATCGGGATCTTCTGCTTGCCGGCCTCGTCAACGATGGCCGCACGAATCTCCGGGGTGATCTTGGGGGTGCGGCCGCCGCCGCCTTCCACCCAGATCTTGATGAAATCCACCTTCTGGGCCGCGAGCGCGCGCACGGCGGCCCGGGCTTCTTCCTCGTTGGCGGGCCGGTTGATCGTGCCGCTGACGGCCGGAGAACCCTGCGGATGGGAGAAACCGAGACCGCTCGTATAAACGCGAGGCGCCAGGAACTTGCCCTCTTTGGCCTCGTGCATCAGGGCCACGGCCTCCGGCGAATCGGTGCCGGCGCTGCGGGTGGTGGTGATCCCCCAGTGGAGCTGCACCAGTAGGTACTTCTTCACGTCCTCGGGCGGAGCAAAGTAGTGGCAATGGGCGTCGATCAGTCCGGGGAGCAAAACTTTGCCGGCGCCAGCGACAAGCGTGCTGTCCGGGGGAACCGGAACCCGTTCCCGGGGGCCGGCGGCACGGATGCGGCCGTTCTCGATCACCACCAGCGCATCCTCGACCGGCTCGCCGCCGGTGCCATCGATCAGCTTGGCGCCTACTATCGCCGTCACCGGCCCGCCGGCGCGCTCCTTGCAACCGGGCAGAGTCAGGACGAGCAACAGAGAAACACCGTAAGGCCATCTCGCACGCAACATATGCTGGGATCTTATCAAGGTTATGGCCTGGTTGCCTTATTTCCACGCTGGAACAAGCAACCGCTCCCTTATGGTCGCGGCCCGGTGCTGGTGAAGGCCAGCAGGAGGCAGGATCCTACGAAGAGCAGGTAGGCCACGGTGATGCGGATCACGAAGCTGAGCAGTTCCAATCCGAAACCGCCTGCCAGCGGGGTCCAATGGAGCAACTGCAAGGGCGCCCAGAACGCCGCCAGCAGGAGCAACGGCGCGACGATCCAGTAGCGCCGGCGGTGGCGGCCGCGCGCCCGGAATTCGCGAAACCCGCTCCAGCCGGCGCGCGATACCGTGGAAGCCGGCGGCAACAGGATCAACGGCAGCAGCGCCCAACGCACCAACCACAAGACCACGGAGAAGACCGTTAGCACGGCGGCGGGTCGGACGGGCCGGCGCAGCTTCAGCGTGAGGTAGGAGGCGATCTGGAAGGCGGGCTGCGGGCTATAGGCGGCCCATTGCGCCAAGAGCCAATAGGAGGCTAGCGCCGCGATCCCCAGCGTTACCAGCGGGAGCAGATGGCGCCCGGCTTCCCGCCGGGCGGTCCGCAGATCGAGGCTCCCCTGGAAGTACGCGAACGCCGTACCATGCAGCCAAACGGTCCCGCAGAGGATCGCCAGCGCCAGCAGAAAGCTCCAGGCCAGCGCCGGCAGGCTGGACTCACCGACACCTAACCAGTAATACCCGAGACAAAGCAGCAGCGCGTTGCCCGCCAGATGCAGCGCGCCGAGCCGGCGGGTCATTTCACCTCCATTCTTACTTCCAACCGCCGGCTGTCGGTGGTGGCTAGAACATCCGGCTGGTACATGGGCTGGACGCGGGCCGGACTTACCTGGAATTGCCCCGGATTCACCACCTTCAACAGGTAGAAGAACTGCGTCTGGCCGCGTCCGAAATGGGTCTGGAAGATCGCCAGCCGGTCATCGTGCAGCTCGCGCCGGGTGAAGGTGTATCGCCACCAGGGCGGCCGGTTTCTCAGTTCGTAGCGGTCGTCGCGCTCGATGAACTCCGTGCCGGCGGGGATCGGGTCCTCGACCAGCAGGTACGGCCAATCCGAGCCGGTGACGGTGAGCCGCACGGCGATGGTATCGCCCGGCGCGACGGGTCCGGTCAGGGGTACGGTGTCATAGACGATGCGCTCGCCGTCGCGGCTGGATACCAGCCGGAAATAGTCGCGCAGAATATTCAGCGAGACCGTACCGGTCCTTTGCAGCTTGTCTTCATTCGAGTAGTACTCGGCGCGCACGGAGTAATACAGACAACCCTGACCGGCGCTGGTGACGCGGATACGGTTCAAACCAGGCTGGAGCTTCGCCTCCTCCAGCGACAGCTCCGGCCCGCCTAGAGCGGTAGCCTGGTCGAGCCGGCGCGTCAGTACGGGCTGATCGTTCACGTAGACCATCGCGGTCAGGCTCGGGTTCAGCTCGTTGGTGGACTTCAGGTAATCGGTGAGGCCGTAGATCACCATCGCGGTCTGCTTGGTGGAGGACCACCAGTAGCCCTCGTTGCGATGATTCATCAGCCAGAGAGCCGCCTTCGGCAGCAGCGGGCTTTCGCGGCGCTGGTGCGACAGGAGCCGCACGGCCCAGGCGGTGGCTTCGGGCGTGATGTCGGCCGAAAAATCGAGCATCTCGTCTCGGGTGGCCGGCCATGACGCCTGTTCCTGGTCCTGCTGGACGTTGCGCTCGAGTCCGGCGGCCATCTCGGACGCGCGGCCGTCCTGGGCCTGTTCCAGGGCCAGGCCGAGTATGGCCTGCCCATAGAGAGAGAGCTTCGAGCGCTGCTCGTAAAGGCTGCCTAGGGGCAGTGGTTTTGGCTGGCCGGCCAAGGCGTAAGCCATATAGGCCCGGAGATCGGGCGCAAGTTTGGAATCCCGCGTGAACGACGCTCGCACCCAGGCGGCGCCCTTTTCGAGGGCCTCCTTCCGGATGGACACGCCGGCGGTCTCCGCCTGGGCCAGGCCCGCCACCACGTATGCGGTCATAAACGGGTGGCTCTCATCGGTCTCCCACCAGCCCCAGCCGCCGTCCTCATGCTGGAAGCTGTACAGCCTGTCAAGGCCCTGGCGGATCTTCTCCTGCAACTCCACCTGATTGAGATCCGTCTTCAACCCGAGGTCCCGCACCGCCTGCCGGACGATGATGTTGGGGAGAAAACTGGACATGGTCTGCTCGACGCAGCCATAGGGGAAGGAGGTCAGGTACTCCAGCGCGCCGAAGAGCGACCCGGCGAGCGACGGCGAAACCCGGATGGCCAGCCTTCGCGAGCCGGGCGCCACCTGCGGCGGAAAGGTAAGGTCGAAGGCCGCGGCGCCGGTGTCGCGCAGCGCGCCGCCACGGGCCTGCGCGAGCCGTACCCCCGGAACATTCACCGGCAGCTCGAGCTCCAGGGCGTCGGACTCCTCATCGGTGATCGCCTGTCCCGTTACGGTCGCGCCGCGGACGGCCTTGGCGCGCACCCGCCAGTCCACTCTTGCTTCGCCTCGGGAGGGTATCTGCACGTCCTGCGACGATCCTTCCAGGACGTCAAGCCCGGTCACCTTCAGTGAGACCTTCGCCGTCTTCGCGCTGGTGAGGTAGTTGTGGACAAGCGCCGAGATCACCACCTCGTCGCCTTGAACGAAGAAGCGCGGCACGGCCAGGCGCAGGATCAAGTTCTTGCGGACGATGGTCTTCAGGATGGCGCCGCCGACCTTCGTGTCTCGCGTGACGCCGCGGGCGGTGGCGCGCCAGGTGGTGAGCGAGTCGGGAAACGGCGCCTTGGCCTGGGCGCG
>JBGOUV010000152.1:0-14862 GCA_041477815.1 Terriglobia bacterium
GGCGCGGGCGAGCCGAGGCTGCGCAGGAAGATCTGAGGGATTCCGTCCACCTGGCGCATGTAGGCGAGAGACTTCCCGTCCGGGGACCAGGCGGGATTGGTCTCAACCTCCACCTCGGTGGCCAGGGGGGTCATGCGATAGGACGACACCTCCCGCCCGCGAGCGGGCGGCCGCAGCCCATAGGCCAATCCAAAGCCGGCCGCCAGCGCCGCCACCGCGACGCCCGCTGTGAGCGTCCACTTGCGCGAAGGCACCGTCGGCGCTGCGGCCTCCGCTGGCGCCTCGGCCACTTCCTGAAGGCCGATCCGGACGTCGTCCATGACCTGAATCCGGCGGGCCGGATCCTTGCGCAGGCAGCGGCCGATCAGCTTCTCCAGGTCGCGCGGCACGTTTCCGGTGAGCCGGCTTAGCTCGGGCTCCTTGTGGAGGATCGCCGCGAGGGTCGAGAGCGGCGACCCTCCCTCGAAGGCTTTCCGTCCCGTGAGCATCTCGTAGAGCACCACACCGAAGCTGAAGATGTCGCTGCGGGCATCGATCCTCTTTCCCTCCGCCTGCTCCGGGGACATGTAGGCGACCGTCCCCAGGATGACCCCCTCGGCGGTCGCGGCCTTCATGGTCTGGGTGGCGGCGAGCGGGTCGTCACCGGAACGTTCGACCAGCTTCGCCAGCCCGAAGTCCAGCACCTTGATCCGGCCTTCGCTGGTGACCATGACATTTCCCGGTTTGAGATCGCGATGAACGATCCCGGCGGCATGAGCGCGACCCAGCGCGTCGGCGAGAGGGATGGCGTAGCCGACAACCTCGGCCGGCGGCAAACCGTGGCGCGAGATTACCTGATCGAGCGTGCGCCCGTCGACGTATTCCATGACGATGCAGCACTGGGCGCCGTCGTCCTGGATGTCGTAGATGGTGACGATGTTGGGATGGTTGAGAGCGGAGGCGGCGCGAGCTTCCTGGAAGAACCGGCGCTTGCGCTCCTGGTCGGCGATCTTATCGGCGGGCAAGACCTTCAGAGCCACCAGGCGGTCCAGGCGGGTGTCCCGAGCCTTGTAGACCACGCCCATGCCGCCTTCCCCGAGCTTCTCCAGGATCTCGTAGTGGAATAGGGTGCGGCCGGTCATCCTTACAACTCGGCGAAGATCTCGGCCAGCGGAACGGCGATCTCCGGATTCACCGTTCGCAGCACCGGGTCCCGGACCTCGTGGCTGCCTTCGGCGGTATGGACCCAGGTCCGCCGGCTGTTCGGATCGATTACCCACACGTAGTGCACGCCGAATACCAGGTAGTCGTCGATCTTCCCCAGCAGCTCGGACATGCGATCGTCGGGGGAGAGGATCTCGATACAGAGGAAGGGCGGCTTGGTGAGGATCTGCTCTTGCGGCTCTTCCCCGGCCACCACGCACACATCAGGCACTCGAACCCGGGTCGGCTTGACCCTCACCCGCAGCGTCGGATACACCCAGATACCCAGCTCCCGCCGCCGGCTATAGAGCCAGCAGGACAGCTCCCCCAGCACGGTGCTGTGGTTGAGATCGCCGACATGGCGCTCCAGAACAGCCCCGTCGACAAACTCACAATCGGGGCTGTAGGCCGTCGATAAGTACTGTTCCACGGTCGCCGCCATGCCTTTAGAATACCTCGTTACGGCCTCAGCCGGTAGAGCATCCTGGGAAACGCGATGGTCTCGCGGACATGGTCCAGCCCGCACAGCCACGCTACGCAGCGCTCGATGCCCATGCCGAACCCGCCATGCGGCACGGTACCGTACTTGCGCAGATCGACGTACCAGTTGAAGGCCTCCATCGGCAGGGCGTGCTCCTGGATGCGGCGGACCAGTAGCTCCAGGTCGTGGATGCGCTGGCCGCCGCCTATTACTTCGCCGTACCCTTCCGGCGCCAGCACGTCCACGCCCAGCGCTACCTCGGGGCGGTCGGGGTCGGGCTGCATGTAAAACGCCTTGATCGCAGTGGGATAGCGGTGGACCAGCACGGGCCGGTCGAAGTCCTCGCCGATGAGGGTCTCGTCGGCGCCGCCGAAGTCGCCGCCCCATTGGATCTCGCTGCCTTTCTTCTGGAGCCGCTCGACGGCCTCGTCGTAGCTGATCCTCGGGAAGGGGGTCTCGACCTTTTCGAGCTTGGCGAGGTCGCGTCCCAGGGTTTCGAGCTCGTGGCGGCGGTTGGACAGGACACGCTTGACGATGTAAGCGATGAAGTCTTCGGCGAGGTCCATGACATCGTCGAGCGTGGCGTAGGCCATCTCGGGCTCGACCATCCAGAACTCGGTCAGGTGTCGTCGGGTCTTCGACTTCTCCGCCCGGAAGGTCGGTCCGAAGCAGTAGACCTTGCCGAAGGCCATGGCCGTCGCTTCGTTGTAGAGCTGGCCGGACTGGGTGAGATAAGCCTTCTCGTCTTCGAAGTAGTCCACCTCGAACAGCGTGGTGGTGCCCTCGCAGGCGGCCGGGGTCAGGATCGGCGTATCGACCAGGGTGAAGCCGTGGTCGTCGAAGTAGTCGCGCACGGCGGAGATGACCTCGTGGCGCACGCGGATGACGGCGTGCTGGCGCGAGCTGCGCAGCCAGAGGTGCCGCTGGTCCATCAGGAATTCGATCCCGTGCTCCTTGGGGGTGATGGGGTAGGGATCGGACTCCGGCACTTTCTGGACTACCTGCACGCCGGATACATCCATCTCGTACCCGCCGGGCGCCCGGGCCTCGGCCCGGATCTTGCCGGTGACGATCACCGACGACTCCTGGGTGAGGTCCTTCACGCGCTCGAAGATCTCTTCCGGCACGGCCGATTTCACCACCACGCCCTGCATCAGCCCGGTGCCGTCGCGGAAGATGGGGAACAGGATCTTGCCCGACTTGCGCAGGTTGTAGAGCCACCCGCGCAGGGTGACGGTCTGGCCTTCGAAGGAGCCGGCCTGGGAGATGGAGAAGGTCATGGGATCTCCTGCGACGAAAACGGATACCGGGCCAGCTCGCTCATCGGAAAATGCTTCGCATTATCGGTCATCAAGACCAGCCCGTAGGCCAGGGCTGTCGCCGCCACCGTCACGTCGCCCAGCGCGAGAGTATGGCCCTTCTTGCCCCACTCGTTCTTCAAGAGACCGGCGTGGCGGGCTATTTCCCAAGTGACTTCCCGGTAGTCCAGCTGACGCAGGAAAGCTGCCGTTTTCTGCGCCTCTGATGGCCGGAGGCCCGCGTATACCTCGGTGACGTTTACCGCGCAGCATGCCAGCATATGACCTTGCTCCACCAGGGAACGCAACAGTTCGCGACGACGCCTCTTGCCGTTCAAGAAGTCGATGATGACCGTCGTGTCCAGGAGGTAGGTAGCCATCAGTTTCTGCGGGTCCCGCGCCTTTCATCCTCCCGCCGGAGCTTGGCGACCCATGCGGCTGCTCCGCCGCGCAACTCGGGATGGTATTCGTCCTTCCAGCAGCCTGCTGCCTGGTCGAGGGCTTTCAGTAGTTGACGGCGCTTCACCTCTTGCTGGGCGGCGGCCGTAACAAAACGACTACGGCCCCGCTTGCCCACCAGGCGATCGATGGCCAACAGCAAGTCGCGAGGCATCACTACGTGGGTACGGACTGTGGTCATCCTGGATCTCCCACTCTAGTGTAAACGATGAGTGGGATTTCTTCAACCCACTCTAGAGCGACTCCAGGCGGTCGAACACCCGCCGGATCTCATCCAGGGGGTGCTCCATCTCGGGGACCTCGCGCAATTCGAGCAGCAGCGGGAACTGGTCGCCGCAGGCGCGAAGCATCTCCATGGTCTCACTCCAGTGGATACCGCCCTCGCGGTCGTGGGTGGGGAAGAGGTGGATGTCGTCCTGGCCGTTGTTGTCGTGGACGTGGGTGGAGCGGACCCGCTCGCGCATCACCTCGAATTCGCGCTCTACGGTGTTCATGATGTGGGCATGACCGGTGTCGAACACGAAGTGGAGCGGCAGGTGTGTGGCCCCCACGAAGCCAACCAGCCGCTCGGCGGTGGAGAGCGCGTTGGGGATATTCTCGATCAGGATCTCGACGCCGCGCTGGCCGGCGAAAACGCTCAGCTCCTCGAGGCTGGTGAAGGCGGCTTCGACGGCCCGATCGCTGTATTCTTCGCCCCCCACGCCGATATGCTGGATCAGGTAGCGGTAGTGGATCAGCTCGGCGATCTCCAGGGCCCGCTTGATCTCATCGAGGGAGACGATGCGCTTCCCTTTGTTCGGCTCGGTGATGGTGATGACCGCGTTGGGTCCGGTGCGTCCCCAGATGGTGTCGTTGAACATGGGCGAGTGCAGGGAATGCAGCTTCAAGTCGGAATCGCGGAACCAGTGGCCCAGCTCATCGATCTGGGCGCGATTGTGGTAGTCCAGGTGCTGTCGGGCGCAGAAGATCTCGATCTCCCGGATGCCGGATTTGGCGACGCGGTCGAGCATCGCGACGGTCAGGCGGTGGTTCACGAAGACGTGCGTGGAGAGGACGTGTCGCATCGCTAGTATCCCCTGGCCGTGCCTTCACCGCGCGGGTCGGCCGCTCCGAGCAGCCAGCCGTCCTGGACTTGAATCGCCGCCACGTCTCCTTGCCGGCCGCCGATCCTGACCTGGTGGCCGCGGGCGCGGAGCCGTTCGACGGTGTCGGGCGAAAAGCCGCTCTCCTCCAGGCGCAGCTCGTCGGGCATCCATTGATGGTGGAAGCGCGGCCAGTCGACTGCCTGCTGGGCGTCCATGCCGAAGTCCAGGACGTTCAGCAGGACCAGCAAGACGGTATTGATGATGGTGAAACCGCCGGGCGAGCCGAGCACCAGGCGGAGCCGTCCGTCGCGGGTGACGATGGTGGGGGTCATGGAGGAGAGGGGCCGCTTGCGCGGCTGGACGGCGTTGGACTCGCTGGGGGTGACGGCGAAATCGTTCATCTCGTTGTTGAGCAGGAAGCCCAGGCCGGCGGCGGTCACGCCGGCGCCATAGCCGCCGTTCAGGGTGTAGGTGACGGCGACGGCGTTGCCATCGGCGTCAACCACGTAGTAGTGGGTAGTTTCGGAGGACTCGCCTGGGGGGAGGGGGCCCGCCGAGATCTCGGCGCTGGGGGTGGCGCGGTCGGGCCGGATCGACGCCCGGCGGCCCGCGGCGTAGGTTGGCGAGAGCAGCGCCGGGGCCGGGACCCGAACGAAGTCGGGATCGCCGAAGTAGCGGGCGCGGTCGGCATAGAACCGCCGCATGGTTTCGGCGAGGTAGTGAATGGCGGCGGCCGAGCCGGCGCCGGTCTTCTCGTAGCCCGACCCCTCCAGCACCTGGAGCATGTGCAGCACGCCCGTGCCGCCGGAGCTGGGCGGCGGCGCCGTGATCAGCTCGTATCCCCGGTAGGATCCTCGCAGCGGGGTCCGCTCCGCCGCCTGGTACTGCTTCAAGTCGGCCGGGGTGATCAGGCCACCGTTTCGGGCCATATCCTGGGCCAGACGGCGGGCCGTTTCGCCTTCGTAGAAGTCTCGCGAGCCGAGCTTGGCGATGCGGGCCAGCGTCGCGCCTAGTTCCGGCTGGAGGAGCTTCTCGCCCATCTCGTAGTAGCGGCCGTCGCGCTGGAAAATCCGGCGCGACTCGGGGAAGCGGGCCAGCAGTTTCGACTGCAGCGACTGGGACAGGCCCCAGCTTACCGGGAAGCCCTGGGCCGCGAGGTCGGCCGCCGGCTGGACCAGCTCGCCCCAGGGCCGGCGTCCGTACTTGCGATGCGCGTACTCGAGGCCGCGCACGGTACCGGGCACGCCCGCCGCCCGGTAGCCGGTCTTAGAGTCCTCGGTGGGCTGGTTGGCGGTGTCCAGGTATAGGTCGCGGGTGGCGCGCCCGGGGGCCCGCTCGCGGAAGTCGAGGAACGTGGTGCGGCCGTCGGCGAAGCGGATCAGCATGAATCCGCCGCCGCCCAGGTTGCCGGCCGACGGGTGGGTGACGGCCAGGGCGAAACCGACGGCTACCGCAGCGTCCACCGCGTTTCCGCCCTGCTCGAGCACGCGCAGACCGGCGCGCGTGGCTTGGTCCTCGCGGGACACCACCATCGCCTTCCGCGCCCGGACGGGCTGGGGGCTGGCCGCTTCGAGTGGCAACAGGACCAGCAGGGCGACCAGCAGGCGCGGGCACTTCATAGGTTTCCAATTCTAACAGCGGGGAGGAGAACAGGGGCGTCCGCTCTGGGAATTTGGCTTTGGTTTTTCAAATGATAGTTAACTTTGCAAGTCCTGCTTCGGCCACACGCGCGCTCTCGCCCCCTCTTGCCTACCTCATAGCAGGGGGGTGCAAGCCGGCAGGGGGGTGGAGAGGGGGCCTGGGCGGCAACTCGTCGGGTGGTCAGGGGTAAGCTTTTTGGCGACGGTCGGTGACTGGATTGCACTTGACATATTCTATATTTCTATTATAATCGAAATATGGAATTAGCTCACTACGCGGACATGTTCGCGGCCATGGGAACCGAGGCGCGGCTGACCATCATGCGGCTGCTGCTGGCGGCGCACCCCGATGGACTGGTGGTGGGGGACATTCAGGCGGAGCTGGAGATACCGGGGTCCACCTTGTCGCACCATCTGGAGAAGCTGCGGCACGAGGGCCTGGTGGACGTTCGGAGGGAGGGCACCTTCCTTTGGTATCGGGCGAATACGGAGAAGCTGCGCGAGTTGCTGCAGTTTCTGTATGCGGAATGCTGCACGCGGTCCAAGGCGATCCGGCCGGAGGCGATTGTCAGGCTATGAGGGTGCTGGTGCTGTGTACCGGAAACTCGGCGCGGAGCCAGATGGCGGAGGGATTTTTGCGGGCGATGGACCGGGGGTGGGAGGTCTATTCGGCAGGGACGGAGCCGGCCGAGCAGGTGAACCCTTATGCCGTGGAGGTGATGCGGGAGGTGGGGATTGACCTGGGAGGGAGTCGTCCGAAGCCGGTGGAGCAGTTCTTGGGCGAGCCGTTTGATTTGGTCCTCACGGTATGCGGGGAGGCGGAGCGGAGTTGTCCGGTGTTTCGGGGCCGCGTAGGGAGGCGGGTGCATATCGGGTTCGAGGATCCGGCGCGGGCGGTGGGGAGTCCGGAGGAAGTGCGGAAAGTGTTTCGAAGGGTGCGAGATCAGATTCAAGGGAAAATGAGGGAGTTGCTATGAGCGACATACGAGACGTGGTGAAGGAGAAATACGGACAGGCGGCGCTGCGGGTGTCGAGCGGCGGGAACTCGTGCTGTGGGGGGTCGGCGACGACCGGGTGTGAGGATCCGATTACGTCGAACCTGTACGGCGACGCCGAGAAGGCCGGATTGCCGGGAGAGGCGGTGGCGGCTTCGCTGGGGTGCGGGAATCCGACGGCGCTGGCCGAACTGAAGCCGGGGGAGACGGTGCTGGACCTGGGATCGGGTGGAGGCATCGATGTTTTGCTGTCGGCGCGGCGGGTGGGGCCGGCCGGGAAGGCGTACGGGTTGGACATGACGGACGAGATGCTGGCCCTGGCGCGCGAGAATCAGGCGAAAGCCGGGGTGGAGAACGTGGAGTTCTTGAAGGGCGAGATCGAGAATGTGCCGCTGCCGGACAACACCGTGGACGTGATCATCTCGAACTGCGTGATCAACCTCTCGGGAGATAAGGACCAGGTGCTGCGGGAGGCGTTTCGAGTGTTGAAGCCGGGGGGGAGACTGGCGGTCTCGGACGTGGTGGTGCGGGGGGAGGTGCCGGAGGAGATTCGCCGCAGCGTGGAGTTGTGGGTGGGGTGTGTGGCGGGGGCGCTCGAGGAGGGGGAGTATCGGTCCAAGCTGGCGGCGGCGGGGTTCGAGGAGATCGGGGTGGAGCCGACGCGGGTGTACAGGGCGTCGGAGGCGAGGGATTTCCTGGCGGGGCAGGGGTTCGACGTGGACCGGGTGGCGGATCTGGTGGATGAGAAGTTCATGGCGGCGTTTGTGCGGGCGCGAAAGCCAATCGCAAGGTAACCACCAAGACACCAAGACACCAAGAAAACCAGGATTTTGTGGTGTTCTTGGTGTCTTGGTGTCTTGGTGGTGAATTGTTTACAATAGGAGAAGTCTGTCATGCCCGCCCGGGACCAGACCCTCGAGCAGCTTGCCGCGGTAATCGGGGACAAGTATGAGGTGCTGCAGTGGATCGGGGGAGGGGGGATGGCGGAGGTTTTCCTGGCGCGGCACCGGGTACATGGGGGCCTGGCGGCGGTGAAGGTGCTGGCGGATCAGCTTTCGCGGGATCCGGTCATTGTGGAACGATTCCTGCAGGAGGCGCGGACGGCGGCGGCGCTCTCGGGGCACGCGAATATCGTCACCATCTTCGACGTCGGCGAGAGTCAGGGCCTGTACTACCTGATCATGCAGTACATCGAAGGGGAGGATCTGGGGGAGTACCTGGCGCGGCAGGGGCGGCTGGAGGCGGGCGAGGCGGCGAGGATTCTGACGCAGGTGACCCAGGCGCTGGTGTGGGCGCACGCCCGGGGCGTGGTGCATCGCGACTTGAAGCCGGGCAACATCCGGATGGATCAGAGCGGGCGGGTGATCGTCCTGGATTTTGGGATTGCCAAGGCCGGCTCGGCGCCGACGGCGTTGACCACGTTTGGGGAGAAGCTGGGGACGCCGCTCTACATGCCGCCGGAGCAGATCCGCGGGGAGGTTTGTGACGGCCGGACCGATCTATATGCGTTGGGGTTGGTGTTTTTTGAGCTGCTGACGGGGCAGCGGCCGTTTGGCGGGGACACGTACTACGAGATGGAGCAGGCGCAGATGCATACCCCGGCGCCAGCGCCGGAGGGGGTGGAAGCGCGGGTGGCGGAGGTGGTGCTACGGCTGCTGGAGAAAGATCCGGGAGCGCGGTATCAGAGCGCGGAGGAGTTGCTGGAGGCTCTGAAGGATCTGGAGGCGGGGAGGGCGCCGGAGCCGGCGCCGCGACCAAGACCTCCCGTTCGGGAGGCGCCGCCGCGTGGAGGGGGAGGCGTCAATCGGACGTGGCTGGTCTTTGGGGCGGGGGCCGCGGTGATTGCGGTGGCGGTGGGGCTCGCTTTCTGGGCCCAAAAACCAGTGGCCAGTGGCCAGCCGCCAGTGTCCAGTGGGCGGAAGGCGCCGGAGACAAGGATTCAGACGCCGACGGGGGCGATGATGCTGGTGGCGGGTGGGGAGTTCACGTTCGGGGATCAGGCCAAAGAATCGCCGAATCCGACGCGGACCGTGTCGCTGCCGGAGTATTATGTAGACGCCACGGAGGTGTCGAACGCGGCGTACCGGCAGTTCGCGGAGGCCACTGGGCGGCCCCTGCCGGATACGGTGGGGGGGCCGGATTATCCGGTGGTGAATGTAACGCTGCTGGAGGCGCGCGCGTATGCAGAGTGGGCAGGCAAACGACTGCCCACCGAGGAAGAATGGGAGAAGGCCGCGCGGGGGACCGATGGGAGGAAGTATCCCTGGGGTAATACGCCGCCGGAGTCCGGGCGGGCGAACCTGGGAAGTGGGAGTGCCGTGGCGGTGGAGGCCTTGCCCGACGGGGCTAGCCCCTACGGGGCGAAGAACATGGCGGGCAACGTCTGGGAGTGGACGGTGAGCGCGTATCCGGTGTCGGCGGCGGAGGTGGCGGATATGCAGAAGGTCTTGCCGTCGGTGGGAAACTTGTGGAACGTGATCAAAGGCGGGAGCTATGCCCCGCAGACGATTGAACTGTTTGCCAGAACGTATATGCGGCGGGGATTTCCGGTGACCGGGACGTCGCCGTATATCGGATTTCGGTGCGTGCGAGATGCGAAATAAAGAATTGATCTTTGGATTGATGGTAGCGGTGGGCGCGGCGTCGGGGCAGGAGTCGAAGATGACCGCGCGGGATATGTTCTACTCGGCGGCGGGGCTGGTGGCTCCACCGGCGAAGGCGACGCCGAAGACGCCGAAGACGGGCGTCCCGGCGGTGAAGAGGCCGACTGGGGCGACCGTTGCGACCGGGGCGACTGGGACGCCTGCGGTGAAGAAGGGGCCGGGGCCGGCGCCCGGGCCGCGCGATGACGGGCCACAGGTGATCCTGGCCAGCCAGAAGACGACGCCGTTGGGATTGCGGTACAGCATCCTGAAGGAAGCCGCCGGGGGGACCGCCGAGGTGGACGCGGACACGGCGTTCAAGTCCGGGGACCGGATCCGGCTCACCGTCAAGACCAATGACCGGGCTCACCTCTACATCGTCCAACGGGGATCCAGCGGAAACTGGGGAGTGCTGTTCCCCTCACAGGAGATCAATGGCGGGAACAACGTCATTGAGAAAGACCAGGCGTATGAGGTTCCGGCGGGGCACTGGTGGGCGTTCGATGAGCAGCCGGGGAAGGAGAGGCTGTTCATTGTCCTGTCGCGGCAGCCGGAGCCGAACCTGGAGAAGATGATGTACCAGTTGAAGCAGGGGGACGGGCCGCCGCCGCCCCCGGAGAAGACGCTGATCGCCCAGGACCGGCCCATCAACGACTCCCTGGTGCAGCGGGTGAAGTCGGAGGTGTACGCGCGGGACCTGGTATTCGAGAAAGTCGATGATAAGACGCCGGGGGAGAAGAAGGAAAAGGCCGTGTACGTGGTCAACAAGACCGGGAGCGCGGAGTCGCGGGTGGTCACCGACGTGACTCTGAATCACAAATGATATCGTACTGGTTACTATGGGCGGTGCTGGCCCAGACCAAGGCCATTACGCAAGGGCCGCATCGGCTGGAAATCGTGCTGGAACGACGCGAGGGCGGCGCCTGGAAGGCGGTGGACCCGGGACTGGTGTTCCAGCGGGACGACCGGGTGCGGTTTCGGGCCAAGACGAACTTCGGCGGATATCTGTACGTGATGAACCAGTCGACTTCGGGCAAGTACGATCTGCTGTTTCCGACCGGGGAGGCGGGGGTGAAGAACCGGATCGAGGCGGAGCGGCAGTACCTGGTGCCGGCGACCCAGGGGGCGTTCCGGGTGACCGGTCCGCCGGGACAGGAGATTGTCTACTGGCTGATCAGCCCGGTGGAAATGAAGAAGGACGGCGCGGACTATGTCCCGCTGCCGCCGCCTCCCAAGCCGGGGAAAGTGCCGCCCCATTTGACTCCGCGGTGCGACGATACGATTCTGCGGGCGCGGGGGGATTGCGTGGATACGTCGGCGGGGGCGAAGCCGATCGGGCCGAAGGGGAATGTTCCGGAGAGCCTGGCTGGGATGGCGCAGGCGACGCCGCCGGACGTGATGTTCGTCCGGCAGCAGAATGCGTCGGTGGTGGCGGCGCCGGCGACGCTGGAGGGGCCGGTGATTTTCGAGTTTCGTCTGGCGCATAGGTGAGAGTTATGGCACCGAATTCCCGGTTTGCTGAAGCCCTGCAAATGTGGGGCGGCCCCACGTTGTCACCCAGAACTCCCTCCTGGTGGCGGTTCGTCGCTCTCCTCGTGATCTCGGTGGGGGTGATGGGGCAGCAGGCACCGGACAAGCGGGATCTGCGGCTGGAGAAAGACCGTCCGGCGGGGGCGCCGGTGGCGGGGGTCGCGATCCCGCGGAGTTATGCGGTGGTGGTGGGGATCTCGGACTATAAGAATATGCCGGATCGGGGGTTGCAGTTCACCCACCGGGATGCGGAAGCGATTTATGCCATCCTGATCAGCCCGCAGGGGGGGAACTTCCGGGCCGAGAATGTCCACAAGCTGATCGGGGCCGACGCCACGCTGGCGAACTTGAAGCGGGAGCTGGAGCAGTGGCTGCCATCAGTGGCGAAGGACGAAGATCGCGTCCTCATTTATTTTGCGGGGCATGGGTTTGTGTATGGGGGGAAGGCTTACCTGGCGCCGTTCGACCTGTCGCCGGGGAATATTCCGGGGACCGGGTATCCCATGGAAACGCTGGGACAGGTGATGGGAAGCCGGATCCGGGCCAAGCACAAGGTGATGCTGACCGACGCGTGTCATAGTGGGGCGATCACGCCGGACGCTTCGGCGGCGTTGAACCGGAGCCTGCTCGACGTACACCAGTCGCTGTTCTCGCTGACGGCGAGCCGGGACCGGGAGTCGTCGTTCGAGAGCGCCGATTGGGGAGGCGGGCACGGGATCTTTACCTATTACGTGGTGAAGGGCCTGGAAGGCGAGGCGGACGGAAACGCGGACGGGATCGTGACGGCCGATGAGCTGGCCGAGTATGCCCGGCGCAACGTACGCGACGCGACGGGGGCGCGGCAGAATCCGACGTCGGACCGGGGGAGCTTCGATCCCGATATGCCGCTCGCCTACATACCGGACATCCTGAACAAGCGGTCGGCGACGGCGACGGCGTCCGAGTATGGGACGCTGGTGCTGGAGTCGAACATGGACGGCGTGGAGGTGCTGATCGACGGCAAATCGGCGGGGGTGGTGGCCAAAGGGAAGCCGCTGAAGCTGCAGGGGCTGCGTCCGGGGGCCCATACGGTGAAGGGCGTCAAGATGGGGTTCGAGCCCGATGGACCGCGGGAGGAGATGGTCTACCCGGGTCAGGAGACTACGGTCACGATCAAGATCGTGTTCCAGGCGCGGCGCAACAAGAAGGCGGCCGAGCTGCTAGACCAGGGGCTCGAGCACTACAACAAGGGGTACGCGGAAAATTACAAAAAGGCGGCGGCGGAGTTCGAGCGGGCGCTGGCCCTCGATCCCGGATTCAGCCGGGCGGCGCTCTACGCGGGGCGGGCCTACAACGCGCTGTTCGAGAACGAGAAGGCTGAGAAGTATTACCGGCAGGCGCTGGAGATCGACCCGGATTACCTGGAAGCGCGGGCCACCTTTGGCGGGATGCTGCTCGATCTGGGGAACTTCGATGAGGCCATCCGGCATTTGAACGCGGTGGTGGTGCGGGACCCGGATCACGCGCTGGGCCAACAGCTTCTGGCACAGGCGTACCGGATGAAGGACCTCTACCCGCAGTCGATCGGGGCGGCGCGGAAGGCGATCCAGGTCGCGCCGAGCAATCCGGAGGCGCACTTTTTTCTAGCCGACAGCCTGCGGCTCTCGGGGGGCTGTCCGGAGGCCTCGGGGGAATATCAGAAGTATCTGAAGCTGAGCGACTACGAGTCGAAACTGGCGGGGAAGGCGCTGAACTACTGGGTGCGGGGGTTTCTGATCGGGGGCGGGAAGAAGAAACGGGCGGCGCAGGCGGACATCTGGAAGGACCTGCAGAGCCTGGCCTGGTTCGGGTTGGGGGACTGCGAGCGGCTGGGGTCGCGCCCGGATCCGGCGATTGAGTACTACCTGAAGTCGCTGGCCTTTGACAAGGAGGACCCCAAGGTCCACTGGGCGTTGGGGCTGGCGTACACGAAGAAAGCGGAGCTCAGCGGGAGCCTGGACACGCTCCCCACGGCCCGCCGGTACTTCCGCTCCATGCTGGAAATCAACGAGCACGTGGCGGAGGCCGAGCAGGCCAAGAAGTACATTGCTAAAATTGATGCCCTCTTGCAAGGCCAGCGATAAGCAAGCGCCTCCATGTCGGCCAGCTTCATCCAGGTATTCATCGACGGCCGGGAACTGACCGGGGTGTTCAGCCCCGACGCCATCCTGGAGCAGATTGAAGTTGAGCAGGCGCTCAACGAGCACTGGCGCTGCCAGGTGGTCTGCCGCCAGACCGCCGACCGCCGCTTTCCCATCGAGGATTCGCTCGGGAAGGAGCTGAAGGTCCAGGCGGTCGACGAAGAGGGAGCGACGACCACGCTGTTCGACGGCATCGTCCTGGATGCCAAGCTGGTCTACGAGGTCTTTGGGAGCTTCACGGCGCGGCTCGAGGGGGTCACGCGTTCCTACAAGCTGGACCTCACGCCCCGGCAGGCGTACTATCTCCGCAAAACGCTCGAGGATGTCGCTGAGAAGCTGACCGGCGGGGTAGGGCTAAAGCTGAACCTGATAGCTACCCTGATCGACCCGCCCTTGACCTACGTCCAGTGGGGCGAGACCGACTTCGCCTTCCTGAAGCGTCTGGCCGACGATCACGGCTGCTGGATCCGTCCGACCGCTAACGGGCTGGACATTTTCGACACGTTCCAGGACGGGACGACGGTGGAGTGGCGGGCCGAGGAAGGGCTGCGCGGCTTCAAGATCCGGGGCAAGCTGGGAACGCCGTCCATGAACGGGGCGCACTACCAGGCGGCGGTGATGGAGAGCCGCGTCTACAAAGAGGTGCGTGAAGATCCGGAGTTCTTCGACGGGGCCGGACCGATGGTGCAGGCGGTGCGGAAGTCCTCTCAGGACAATTTGCCTCCGGGGTACGTGATCCAGCGGACGCGCACAGTGCAGCTAGAGGACTACGAGAAGCGGCTCAAGAAAGAAAGCGTGCGGGCGATCGGCAGCAAGATCGTGGGGCACGGCGTGAGCCGCAACGAACAGCTCCTGCCCGGCAACACGGTGCAGATCGACGGAGTGCTGGACGCGGCCGGCTTGTACGGCGTGATCCGTGTGGTGCACCGTTGGACCCTCAACGGCTACATGAATGAGTTCTGGTGCACTCCCTGGAAGAACTACATCCACCCGGAGCAACCGAAGCTGCGGGAGTGGCACGGCCTGGTTCCCGCCCGCGTAGTCGAGAACGTGGACCCGAGCAACCAGGGCCGTCTGCGCGTGCAGTTCTATTGGCAGGAAGGGGAGCCGACCCTCTGGGTGCGGCGGATGACGCCGCACGCGGGATGCGACCGCGGCTTCTTTTTCACCCCGGAGATCGGCGATGAAGTGGTGGTGGCGTTTGGCGACGGCGACCCGGAGCGTCCGGCCGTCCTAGGGTCGATCTGGAACGGGGTGGACCAGGCGCCGGTGGAGGAGTTCTGGGGAGGGGAGTACAAGAACGACGACGTCAAGCGGATCGTGACTAAGGCGGGCCACCGCATTCAAATGGTGGACAAGGAAGGCAAGGAGTCGATCACCCTGGCCACGCC
>JBGOUV010000374.1:0-6983 GCA_041477815.1 Terriglobia bacterium
ATTGGTTGTAAGGGGAACTACCAGGACTGACTGCAACACACTCGACAGCGCGTCGCTCTGCCAGATCACCACGGGGCGACGACCGGTCTGCTCGCGGGGGCGGTAAGCTCCGAGGTCTGCCCACCAGACCTCGCCGGGTCTCAACGGCGATCCTCCTCGTCAAGGTCACGTACCCAGTCCGCAAGCCCGTCTTCGGTGAGAGCGCCTTCATCGTCACTATCACCCGCGCGGAGCCGGTCGAGGTTCCATCTGGCCGGATCGGGCCGCCGCACGACTATCAAGCCAACGTGTTCGCCTGGCGTGAGCGCCAGAGGCTGAGTCGGCTTGAGAGTCCCCCCTTCGTAGCGCGCGTCAACGACTCGCATGACCACCAACGTACCATAGCAGGCAATCCTGCGGGAGGACGACGATAAACGAGTACTTCACGAGGCCTCAGCAAAACCACGTTGAGCGGTGCCGGTCCCATCGGTCCCATGGTTCAACTTGCGATTTCTGTATCCCATAGTCTATAATGTCCATCTAGAATAGGGTGATGGCTATGGCGACCTCCGTTTTGCCCGAAACCGACCGGTGGAGCCACTTGCCGCCGGAAATCAAGCAGGAACTCGACGTCTTTGAGACCGAGCTGCGGCGCGTGCAGCAGGGGTTGATGCCGGAGAAGGTCTTCCTGGAATTCCGCCTGCGGCATGGCGTCTATGGACAGCGGCAGGCGGGCGTCCAGATGCAGCGGATCAAGATCCCTCTGGGGATGCTGAACACGCGGCAGATGGAGCAGCTTGCCGATTTGTCCGAGGAATACGCCGACGCCGTCTGCCACATCACCACGCGGCAGGACATCCAGCTTCACTTCGTCAACATCAACGACACGCCCAACCTGATGCGGCGGCTCGCCGAGGTGGGGATTACCACGCGCGAGGCCTGCGGGAACGTGGTGCGGAACGTGTGCTCCTGCACGCGCAGCGGGGTTTGCAGCGAGGAGGCCTTTGACACCACGCCCTACGCGCGGGCCATGGCTTACTTCCTGCTGCGTCATAGCGACGCCCAGAATTTCGGCCGTAAGTTCAAGATCTCGTTCTCGGGCTGCGAACACCATGCCTGCGGGCTGGCGGTGATGCACGACATTGGGGTCATCGCCCAGGTGCGGAACGGGGAGCGCGGCTTCAAGGTATTGGTCGGTGGTGGACTGGGGCCGATTCCCTATCAGGCCAAGGTCTACAGCGAGTTTCTGCCGGCCGAGGAGTTGTTGCCGCTGGCCCAAGCCATCGCGCGGGTGTTCGCGCGGTTGGGCGAGAAGAAGAACCGGGCGCGGGCGCGCATGAAGTTCCTGGTGGCCCAGCTTGGCGTCGAGGAGTTCAGCAAGCTGGTGCAGGAAGAGCGGGACAAGCTGCCGCACGACCCTCGCTGGACGAGCTGGGTGGCCGAAGCGGACGGGTTCCGGGAGGCGCCGCTGCTGCCGCCTTCGGAGCTGGATCTCGACGGCCGCAGCCCCGAGTTTCTGCGCTGGCTCAAGCTGAACACGCGGCCTCAGAAGCAGGCCGGCTACTCCATGGTCACGGTGTTTCTGCCGCTGGGCGACATCAGCTCGGACCAGCTTCGCGGCCTTGCCGGCCTGTGCCGGCGCTTTGTGGGCGACACCGTCCGGTTGAGCGTCGATCAGAACGTCGTGGTTCGCTGGGCGCCGAACGGGTCGCTGGCCGACTTCTACGATGGCCTGCGCGAGCTGGATCTGGCCGAGCCCGGCGCCGGCGCCTTGGCCGACATCACCGCCTGCCCCGGCACCGATTCCTGCAAGCTCGGCATCACCTCCTCCCGCGGACTAGCCGCTTTGCTCCACCAGAAGTTCCACAACGGACTGGTCAATATCGCCGACCGCCAGGACCTCAAAATCAAGATCAGCGGCTGCTTCAACTCTTGTGGCCAGCATCATATCGCCGACATCGGGTTCTTCGGCTCGGTGCAGCGCAAGGGCGCGCACGTGGCGCCGGTGTTCCAGGTACTGCTGGGCGGCGAGACGGAGGGCAACGCCTCGGCCTATGGTCTGCCCGTAACCAAGGTTCCCTCGCAGAACGCGCCGGCCGTGGTGAAGAAGCTCTCGGATCTCTACTCGGCCGAGCGGCAGGACTCGGAAACCTTTTCCAACTTCGTCCGCCGGCTAGGCAAGGCCCGCATCAAGGACGAACTGGCGAGCTTGGCCGAGCTCCCTAGCTACGAACAGAACTCTGCCTTCTACCAGGACAACCGCCAGCCCTGGGACTTCCACATGTCCCTCGAGAAGGGCGAGTGCGCGGGCGAGGTCGTGGACCAGTCGGAGTTCATGCTGGAGGACGCTGGAAGACTCGTGTTCGAGTCGACCCTGGCTTACGACGAGGGCCGGCTCGAGGAAGCCGCGGCCAAGTCCTTTGCCGCCATGCTCAAGGCGGCCGATGGGCTGCTGTTCCTGCGCGGCCTGTTGCTCTCGGACAAGTACAACACGGTAGCGGAGTTCCGCAAGCTGTTCTTCGACACCGGCGAGTTCTACGCGCCCTTTGCCGAGAACTTCTTCCGCGCCGCCGAGGAAGGCGACGCGCCGCTGGGCGCCGAGCGCACCCGCCGCCGCGTGGAGGAATCGAACCTGTTCTCCGAGATGGCCCAGACCGTCTACTCCCGGATGGCGGGGGCCAAGGTCTGATGGAGCTTCAGAAGGTCTCGCTTAAGATCCTTTCCGACGCTCCGGTCACCCTCAACCTGGACCCCTTCCTCCAGATCTTCGGCCGGTGGCGGGTCCAGGACTGGGTTGACCTGGCCGATTATGCCCACATGACCCGCGGCCCCGGCATTGTCCTGATCGGCCACCGGGCAAACTTTAGTTTCGACCTGGGTACTTCTGCGCCGGGCATCCTTTATCTGTCCAAAAAGGACCTGGAAGGGACGGCCGCGGACCGCCTGCGCACGGTGTTCCGCGACTGCTTTGCCCTGACCGAGCGTCTGCTCGCCGAACCCGAGTTCCCCGCTCAGGTTCACCTGCGCACGGGATCGCTGGAGTTGGCCTTCAACGACCGGCTGGAGACTCCCCACACCGAAGCTACTGACCGGGCGCTCCGTCCGGCAGTGGGGGCGATCCTCGACCAGATCTATGGCGCCGGCTCCTATCGTTTGACGGCCGAACCGGACCCTTCCCGCCGGTACGGATTTACTATCGAGGCTCAGGGAAGCCCTACCGACCTTCTCAGTACCCTAGTACTCCGATAACACCTTCAAAATGAACCACTTGCGCCATTGTTTGCCGGTGCATACGGCCCTATACTCGGGACATGACGAATCAAGGTGTGCACCGATTGGCTACGGCGATGCTCTTACAGGCGGTGCAGGATGCGATGAGCGTCTCTTATGGCCGGCGGAACGGCGCGCTACGGTGGATGAGCAGCCAGGATGAAGGTACCTTCAGCTTCCTCTTTGTGTGCCGGGTGGTGGACCGGGATCCGGGCGAAGTGCGGCAGTTCTGCAAGGACCAGATGGCGCGCCGGATGCCGGAAGTGATGTTCCGGGGCCTGTACGAGCAGTCCCCGCAGACCTACACGGCCAGCGCGGCCTGACTGCGCTAAGATGGGGCATGGCCGCGCGTCTGTTTCAAGTGGAGTGTCCCTGCTGTCAGGCGAAGCTCAAAGTGGATCCGGAAACCAAGGCGGTAATCGCCCACCAGCCGCCGCCCGAAAAGCCGCGCTCGGTGGAGGACCTCAACGAAGCCGTGGTCAAGCTGAGGGGCGAGGAAGCGCGGCGCGACCAGGTGTTCCGCGACCAGTTCGAAGCGCAGAAGAGTCACGGCAAGGTGCTGGAGAAGAAGTTCGACGAGTTGTTCAAGCAGGCCAAAGACGACCCCACCGCGGGGAAACCCCGGCTGCGGGATATCGATCTCGATTAGTCGCCAGGATACTTCTGATAGACAGAGGTACGACCATCGGCCTGGAACAGCAGGACGGAATAGGCGTCGCGCCGGGCGCCCTCCATCCCCGGAGAGCCCAGCGGCATTCCGGGTACTGCTAATCCTTTCGCCGGCGGGCGGGTTTTCAGGAGCCGGTGAATATCGGCCGCGGGGACGTGTCCTTCAATGGCATAGCCGCCGACGGTGGCCGTGTGGCAGGATCCGAGTTGGTCGGGAACACCGTATTGGCGGCGATATTCGGCGGTGCTGGGCACTTCCTTGACGACCGGCTCGAAACGGTTGGCCTTGAGATGCTCCACCCACTTGCCGCAGCAGCCGCAGGTACGGGTCTTGTAGACGATCACCTGCGGCCCCGCCGCCGGCGCCGGCCAAGCGGCCAGCAGCGGAAGCGCGGCCAGGGCCCGCAGAAAGGTGTGACGCTTCATGCTGTCCATCATAGCGCACTCCAGACGGCTGCTCCTGTTCCTGCTCGTGCCTGCAGGGGTGGGCGGCCCCGCGTTGGGGGGCGTTCCGGTGGGGAGGCGCCGGGTGTACTTTCTGGCCGGCGCGGCGGTCCTTTCCGCGTGGTCGGCGACTGGCCGGCGGCCCCTTCTTCGCCCGTACCAATATCGCCGCCCCGCCCAGATCATAGCGCGAGGAGGGTGAGGTTCCGGCCTGCTGGCGGTCCTCCCCGCAATCTCCGGGGAGCAAGCGGTTCGGGCTTTCCGAAGACCCGGCTGGGTTAAGGACCGCCAGCCAGGGAGGCCACATCATTCTGATCCAGCCGGACCATCCCGCCAGCTTGTCCGTGCCTCCCCGCCGTGAATTGGCCCCCGGCACTTTGCGATCGCTGATCCGAGCCTCTGGGATGACCGTAGCAGAGTTCGTTTCTTGGTTGTAAGCCGGCTCAAAGGGGGCTGCACGTCAACAACGGCTGAAGCTGTGTACGACTCTGGCGCTTGGGCTTCGGCAAACTCGCCGCCCGCCGACGGTAGAGGGCGACTATCCCCTCAGAAGTGGAACTTGATGGCCACCTGCATCTCGCGGGGACCGCGGCCGCCCGCATAGTTATCAATCACCCCGAAGTTGCTCGCGCCGTACGACATATGCGGCGTGGCGAAGGTGGCCGTGTTGGTCAGGTTGAACGCTTCCAGCCGGAGCTGGATATAGCGGTTCTCGCTGAACGAGACGTTCTTGAACAGAGCCAGGTCGGCATTGCGAATTCCCGGGCTGCGGTAGTTGGGCAGGGTGCGGGGCGCGGTGCCGAAGGTGTCCGGAGCGGGCCGGGAGAAGGCCGCCTCGTTGAAGTAGCGGCCGAGCCGGTCCTTCACCGAGCCGGGCAGTCGCGGATCGCCGATCAGGTTCGGCCGCTGCGTGCCTTCCCACAGCACGGCGCCCTGCAGGGGAACCTCCCGGAACTGGGAGCCGCTGTTAAGCGGAAAGCCGGAGCTGAAGGTCAGGATGCCGGCCACTTCCCAGCCGCCGGCCACCATGTCCAGTCCGCGACTCCAGCCGCTGCCGATCCACTTCCCCTTGCCGAGGGGCAGTTGGTAGGAGAAGCTTCCCACCAGCCGCTGGGGAATATCCTGGGCGGAAAGAGAGCGCTCCAGGCGCAGGTCGAAAGGATTCTGCACGTCGGTGACGCCACCCAGCCAGCCCACGTTGCCGTCGGAGAACGAGGAGTCGTCGATCATCTTGGAGATGGTGTAGTGGGTGGCAAAACTGAGGCCGTGGGAGAACCGCCGCTCAAACTGAACCTGCAAAGAATGGTAGTTGGAGTTGGCGATGTTGAGCGCGGAGCCGCTGACGCCGCCGGCGTATTGCGGATAAGGCCGCAGCAGCGTGTTCCGGGTAACGGTCTGCTCGCTCAGACGCGAAAGCCGGTTGGTCACCACGCCGAAAAACGGGTTGGGCACGCGCTCGTTCAGGCTCGTTCGGCCCAGCCCCCACTGCCCGGGATCGAGCCGGTTGCGGTTCGTCACCCCGCCACCGAAATACAGATGCGTCCCCTTGCTGCCCGAGTAGTTCACCTGCACGACCGAGCTTCCCGACAGGGCCCGCTGTATCGAGAAGTTCCATTGTTGGTACTGCGGGTTCTGGTTGGGCAGCGAGTCGGTGCCGATGCCCAGCCCCAGGAAGGTGGCGGCGCCATCGGCACGGCCCGGCGGGATGGTCAAGCCTTCCGGATACGGGTTGCTGAGGCTGCCAAACTGGGTCAGGCCGCCGTCCCGGCTGGGTTCGATATTGGAGCCGGTCTGAAAACCAGAGCCGGTGTGGCCCTTCAGCGTCGCCCGCGACAGAGAGTAGAAAATGCCATAGCCGGCGCGAAGGGAGGTCTTGTCGTTGAGCGCGTAAGCCAGTCCTACCCGGGGCTGGATATTGTTGTAGTCGCCGTCGACGGGCCGCCGGCGGTTCTCGTCGGTGAATTGAAACTGCCCGCGGAGGTCGCCGCAGGCGGGGCAGGCGGAGGCGGCGACGCGGCCGGCAATGGGCGAGGGCGCGTCGAAATCGAAGAAGCTATAGCGGTTGTAGCGCTCCGTGCGGGGAACGTCTAAGTCGTAGCGCAGGCCAAGGTCCACGGTGAGGCGCCGGGTCAGTTTCCACTCATCCTGGGCGTAGAAGCCGTAATACTGGGAGGCCGAGGCCGACCACGGGTCCAGATGATACTGGCCCCCGCTCACCCAGCCGATCAGCATGGAGGCGATGGCATTGCCCTGGAACGAATCGCTGCGATTGGGATCCTCGTTGGTGGTAGCGCGATTGAAGCTGAACTGCCCCTGCGGATAGCCGGGTTGCAGGTAATTCAAGCGCATGAGGCGCGCTTCGGCGCCGGTCTTCAAGGTATGAGCGCCGAAGATCTTGGTGACGCTGCCGGTGACGCTGTTGACATCATCGCCGCGGCCGATGCGGCCATAGCCCACTTGCCCGGTCTCCTGATACCCCTCGGGCGAGAACGTGGGGTGCTGCCTGAGTCCGGAGGTCAAATACAGGCTGGGCAGGCCCAGCGAAGTCGGATCGAACCCGTCGCTCTTGGGAACGGTCTGGGCGCGCTGCCGCAGCACGCCGTACCGCAGGGTGAGCAGCG
>JBGOUV010000319.1:0-8090 GCA_041477815.1 Terriglobia bacterium
GCCGCCCTGGCCCGCCACCCCGACGACTCCCGCACCCTGGTCTTCATCGGCCAGAATGCTCTCTTCCAGGGCAATCTCGCCGAAGCCGATGAATACTACCTGCGCGCCCTCAGCATCGACCCGGCCAGCATCTGGGCCAATCTCTTTTATCCCAGCGTTCCTCTGTACGCTGGCAACCCGGAGCGCGCGGCCGAGAAAGTGCAGGCCGCCGCCAAGGTCCTGCCCGGCGAGGCCACGATCACCAGTCTCGAGGCGCTACTGTGGGCCCATCGCGGCGAAAACCGGAAGGCCGGCCAGACCATCCAGCGTGCCCTGCGGGGCGGCAAGCCTCTGCTTCACACGCACCACATGTGGCACAATCTGGCCGACACCTACGCGCTGATCGGAAAACCTGTCCAGGCCGTTAACCTCCTCCGCAAAGCCGCCGGCATGGGCCTGCCCAATTACCCCGCCTTCCGCAACGACCCCCACTTCGGGTCCCTCCACAGTCATCCGCAGTTCCTCCGCCTGATGGCCGACCTCAAACGCGAGTGGACCAGCTTTCAAGAGGAGTTCGCATCTGGTGTTACCATGGAAGCGTGAACTACTCCCGCCGAGATTGGAACCTTCTGCTTCCCGCGCTGGCGGCTGCCGGCGCCGCGGCCCAGAGCCCGGCCATGGGGTCCAAGACCTATGCCTTCGCGGATCTCCCGGTGCGCGCCAATGGGTCGAACCGGTCGCGGGCCGTCCTGCAAGGCCAGACGCATAGCGGATTCCCGATCGAGCTGCACCAGACCGAGCTGGCCCCCGGCGAAGCGCCCCATCCGCCCCATCACCACGTACACGAAGAGATGGTCATGATCCGCGAGGGGACGCTCGAAGTAACCATCGCCGGACGCAGCGTCACCCTGGGACCGGGGTCGGTGGCGTACGTCGCGTCCAACGAAGAGCACGGCTGGCGCAACGTGGGAACCGGCCGGGCGCACTACTTTGTTCTCGCCCTGGGCCGCGCTGGGTGATGGCGAGGGCGCCGGCCGTACGCGCCTGTGCTAGGATAAGACTTGCCAGGTTCCGGGCTCCGTGCAGCGGGAAGCTGCAAACCCCGCCAGGTCCGGAAGGAAGCAACGGTAGTGGCCCCTCCCGCGTGCCGCGGATTCCCCGGAGCTTGGCATTCTTGAAGCTATTAGCTATCTGCTATTAGCCGTTGGCAACCCGGGTTGCCGATAGCTAATAGCTGATGGCTAATAGCTTCTTCTTTATGTATCAGGTCATCGCCCGCAAGTACCGGCCGCAGAATTTCGCCCAGGTGGTCAGCCAGGATCACGTCAAGCAGACTCTGGAGAACGCTCTGGCCCAGGGGCGGGTGGGGCATGGGTATATTTTTGCCGGACAGCGGGGGACGGGCAAGACGACGGTGGCGCGGATTTTGGCCAAGTGTCTCAACTGCCACCGCGGGGCCAGTGCGGATCCGTGT
Source organism: Terriglobia bacterium (assembly GCA_041477815.1). Classification (GTDB taxonomy): domain Bacteria; phylum Acidobacteriota; class Terriglobia; order Bryobacterales; family JACQDG01; genus JBGOUV01. The sequence continues at coordinate 1,454 of JBGOUV010000319.1, forward strand.
CTGGAATGCCCCAGTTGCCGCGAGATCGCCGCCGGCAACTCTCTGGACGTCATCGAGATCGACGCGGCCTCCAATCGCGGCATCGACGACGTGCGCGAGCTGCGCGAGAACGTCCGCTACCGCCCCACGCGTGACCGTTACAAGGTCTTCATCGTCGACGAGGCCCACCAGATTACCGACGCCGCCTTCAATGCGCTTCTGAAAACGCTGGAGGAGCCGCCCGAGTGGGTAGTGTTTATGCTGTGCACCACGGAGGCCCATAAGATTCCGGCCACCATTTCCTCGCGGTGCCAGAACTTCACCTTTCAGATGGTGGAGTTCGGACAGATCGTGGACCGCATGCGCTGGATCTCGGAGCAGGAGGGGATCGAGGCCGAGCCGGACGCGCTGGCGGTGATCGCGCTGGCCGGCGACGGGAGCATCCGGGACTCCCTCTCGACGCTCGACCAAGCCATCGCCAGCTTCGGGAACAAGCTCCGGGCGGCGGAGGTGCGCCGCCTGTTAGGGGTGGTGGAGAGCGAGGCGCTGGACGAGGTGACGGGGGCGCTGCTGGATAGCTCGGCCGGCCGGATGCTGGAGCTGGTGGAGAGCTTGACGGCCCGGGGCCAGAACGTCCAGCACTTCTGCCGCGAACTGGCGCGCTATTTTCGGAATCTGCTGGTGGCCAAGGTGGTGGGGGCCGACAGCCGCCTGATCGCCGCTACCAGCGACGAGCGGCAGCGTCTGGCCGGCTACGCGGGAAAGTTCTCGGAAGAGGACCTGACCCGATATGTACAGTTGATTCTGAATCTGTACCGCGACCTGCAGCACGCCGCGCATCCGCGGTTCCACCTGGAGTTGGGGCTGCTCAAGCTGGTCCACGCCGGGCGGCTGGTGTCGATCGAGGAAGCCCTGTCCGGCGGGGCTCCACCGTCGGCCTCTCGCCCGCTCGCCCCAGTCGCCCCCTCGCCCCAGTCGCCCCCTCGCCCGCTCGACCTGCGCAGCCGCCTGGTGGCGGCTCTGCGGGCTCAAGGCGAGGAGTTCACCGCCGATGCCGTGGAGCACTCCCGGGTGGAAGAAGCCGGCACCGAGGTGGTCTTCCAGGCGCCCGGCGATCAGCAGTTCTCGCTGGAATCCGGCGCGGCCGCCCTGGCTAAGCACTGCGAGCAAGTGCTGGGGCGGCGGGTGAAGATCCGTGTTACACTGGCCGATACTCCGGCGGCGGCCGAGCGCCAGCCGGCCCGGGTGACGCCGCCGGCCGAAGACGCCGCCACGCGGGCGCTGGCCCATCCGCAGGTGCAGAACTTCCTGGCTGCTTTCGGCGGGCAGGTCCGCGAGGTTCGCGATCTGAAGGAGAGACAACCGTGAAAATGCCCGGCAACATGCAGGCGATCATGAAGCAGGCCCAGCAGATGCAGGAGCGGCTCCAGCAGGAGATCGCGGCCATTCGGGTGGAAGCGTCCACCGGCGGCGGTATGGTCACGGTGAAAATGGACGGCCAGAAGCACGCCCTGGAGGTGAAGATCGACCCCGAGGCCGCCGGCGACGTCGAGATGCTGCAGGACATGGTGCTGGCGGCCTTCAATGAAGCCGCCAAGAAAGTGGACGAGGAATCGCAGTCCAAGATGGGCGGCATGCTGGGAGGTATGGGGCTGCCGCCGGGACTGTTCTAGATGAGCGACTTCGCCGCACCACTGGCCCGCTTGATCGACGAGTTCAAGCGACTGCCGGGAATCGGGCAGAAGTCGGCGCAGCGCCTCGCCTTTCACATCCTGCGCGGCACCCGCGACGACGCCGCCCGGCTGGCTCAGGCGGTGCTCGAGGCCAAGGACCGCATCGGACTGTGCGTGGTCTGCAACAATATCTCCGACGGCGACCAGTGCCCCATCTGCGCCGATTCCAACCGCAGTCCCAAGATGGTGTGCGTCGTCGAGGAACCCCACAATATTGTCGTGATCGAGAAGACGCGGCAATATAGCGGGCGCTACCACGTGCTGCATGGGTGCCTGTCGCCGCTGCGGGGCATGGGGCCGGACCAGCTCAAGCTCAAGAGCCTGCTCGACCGCCTGCAGGCCGGCGTCGTCGAAGAGATCATAGTGGCCACCAACCCTACGGCGGAGGGCGAGGCCACGGCCGTCTACCTGTCCCGCCTGCTGAAACCGCTGGGGGTGCGGGTGACCCGGATCGGGATGGGGATCCCCGTGGGAAGCGACCTCGAGTATGTCGACGAGGTAACCATGATGAAGTCCATGGAAGGACGCAAGGAGATTTGACTTCCCGGTCGCCGAGTGGGAGCGGCAGAAGGACCGGTTGGTCTGCGAGAAGTGGCTGGCCGCGGCGCCGGCGGTACTGAGGTAGAATGGAGCCATGACTCCTGAAGAGCGCATGGAGTATCACGAACAGTGGCTGCACTCGCTCGAGAGCAACCACAGCCAGATGGCTTCGGATCTGGCCCAAGTAACCAGGAATCTGGCCCAAGTAACCGGGGGCCTGGCCCAAGTGTCGCAGACGCAAGTCCAGTTTGGCCAGCAAATGGTGGTCGTAGTGCAGAGTTTGACCACTCTTACCTCGGGAATGCTCGAGTTGAAGGACCAGGTCCAACAGTTGAGCGAGACGGTGGATCGCTACATCCGCTTCCGCGGCAAGGGCAGCGAGTCGAACTGATCGCTAATTCAGTACTAGCTCTACAGTATTACTACCGGCCACACCGCCGGCGGCCAGGGTCACGCTGACCCGCCTCCCCGCAGCGGCGCCGGCCGGGAGGGTGGCATTCACCTGATAGAGTCCTGCAAAACCGGGGGCCAGACCGGCGAAACCGACCGGAGCGGCGATCCCGTCGATCGTAACCGCCACTTCCGCGGTCACCCGCGCCAGCTCGCCGCCCGGGGCCGCGGCACCGGCGGCCACCGGCGGACTTACCTCCCCTAACCCGGTGCTGTAGATCTCCAGAATGCGCCCCCGCTGCTGGATCGCGAAGATTCCCGGCGCCAGGCGTGCTACCTCCAACTCCAGGGTATCGGTAGCGCGGGCGGTCGTGACCGCCACGGTCACCCGCCCCCCCAGCCCGAAGGGCATCTGAAAGTTGATCTGCCGGGGTCCGGCGTAGAGCAGCGGAGCCGGCGCGCCGTTCACCGTAACCCGCACGTCCTCCAGTTGGACGGGCAGCGGCAGCGTCGTAGCCTGCACCGCCTGATCGCGGAAACCGGCGCCGTAAAGAGAAACCAGGCCCCCGGCCGCCGCGCGAACCGTCGCTCCCGCGGCGCTGACTACGCCCTCCGGATTGATGCGAGGTCCGGCGTAGCGGACGCGGTAGACCACGCCGTTCGCGTCGTCGCTCACGTAGAGCGCGCCGTCCGGGCCGGTAATGGCGTGGACCGGACGGCCGGACGTGGTGGTCCCGCGCAGGAAGCCGGTGAGGAAATCCTCGATCCCGGTGGCCCGGCCGCTGGAGGCCAGTATGCGGACGACCTTGTATCCGGTCGGCTGGCTGCGGTTCCAGGAGCCGTGGAAGGCGACGAAGGCATCGTGGCGGTAGCGGGCCGGGAACGCGTCGCCGGTATAAAAGCCCATGCCCAGCGGCGCCGAGTGGGCCTGCATGGCGAGCTCGGGCGCGGTCTGGAAGGAGCAGTTGCCGGAAAAGCCGGGGTAGCGGAGCCCGCTGCCATAACAGCGCGGCCAGCCGTAGTCGCCTCCGGAGCGCAGGATGTTGATCTCTTCGGGTGGCTGGTCGTCTCCCAAGTTGTCGCCGCCGTTGTCGGCGCCCCAGATTTCCCCGGTCGACGGGTGCAGCGCCAAGCCCACGGTGTTGCGAAGACCTCGGGAGAAAATCTCCATGCCGGAGCCGTCGGCGTTGAAGCGCATGGCGGTGGCCCGCCGGGGATCGCTTTCGTTACAGATGTTGCAGGTGGAGCCGGCCGTCGCGATCAGCTTGCCCTCGGCGTCCCACAGGATGGTGCGGGTGGAGTGTCCCTCTGCCCCGCCCGGCAACGTGGCCACCTGTTCAGGTGGGCCGGCAATCAGGGAGGGTTGAGTGGCGTTGCGGAAGACGACGATGCGGTGGTTTTCGGCGACGTAGAGGTCGTTGCCGCGGAAGGCCAGGCCGTGGGGTTGGCGCAGGCCCGAGGCGAAGGTCAACACTCGGCCCGCCTCGGGTATGGCCAGGATGCGGTCCCCCTGGTCGGACACAAACAATACGCCGGTGGGGCTGAAGGCCAGCAATCGCGCGCTACCGAGGTCGCGGGCGTGGATTTCGATTTCAAAGCCGGGCGGGAGCTGGAGTTCCTTCAGGTCTAGCGCACGCCTGGTAGCCCAGTCGGCGGGCAAGGAAAGAGGAAGTAGGGTCGCGAGGCTGAGCAGCCAAGTGCGGCGCATATCTCAACACCCCCGGCGTTCCAGTTCTATTGTAACCTGGGACAGGACAGAGGCCGTCCTACATGCCCCACAAGAGTTTCCTGACCGCCTTTGGGATCGGCTTGGCCGTGGCCGCCGTGCTGGTGACCGGCATCCTGCTCAAGCAGCGCGGAACCACCCCACGGCTTGCCGGCGCCATCACCAGCGTCCGGACCCTGGGGGTGGAGGAGAACGCCTCCGTGGCCTTCGTCGATTTCCGTTTCACCAACGACAGCAAGCTGCTGTTCATCGTCCAGCAGACGGGCATGACGGTCACCGACTCGATCGGCAATGTACGCGAGGGACGGATCCTCTCGGCCTCGGACACCAAGCAGTTGTTCGATCTATTCCCGGCCCTGGGCCCCCAGACGGCTGACCCGCTGATCATGAAGATCCGCATCGGCTCGGGGCAGTCGAGGACGGCCCTGCTGGCAGCGCGCTTCGAGATGTCCAAGGCCGACCTGGACGCCCGCCAGAAGGTCACTATCTCAGTCCACGAAATCGACGGGGCGGTTTCGGAGCTGTCGCGTTAGGGGATCGTTAAGAAACCGGATCAGCGGCATCATCCCCCGGAACATTGTCACCAGCGTCGGGAGCAGATGGGGACTCTCGGCCAGCTCCGGCGGCTGCGAGACGTCGGCCAGCATCTGCTTGTAGCGCAGCAGCTCGGCGGCCGGATGATCGGCGGCGAAGCCTTTGGGGACCCGGGTGAGCCGCTCGCCCCACAGCTCGCCGAACAGCCGCTTGAATTCCGGCGCTTCGATAATCGATCGCAGCTTCTTGTGGTGCAGGGCGATGTGCTCGCGGATGGCCCGCAGTACCTCGGGACTGGGCATGTACACCCCGCCGGCGATCTCCACTTCGGTCGGAGAGACGTGGAAGTAGACACCGGCGGAGTTGCCCTTCTGGAGACTCCGGGGCGTGAACACGGCGGCGATGTGGGTCTTGTAGGGGGTCTTATCGGGGCTGAAGCGGGTGTCCCGATAGATGCGGTAGATGGCCCGCTTGGGGTCGGCCTGCAGCTCGGGGGCGAACTGCTTCATCTCGCGTCCCAGCGCCAGCACCAGCTCCACCATCGGGGCTTTTACCTGCTGCTCGTAGGTTTCTTTGTTCTTGACGAACCACTCCCGGTCGTTATTACGCTTGAGCCGGCGCAAGAAAGCGAGAGCTTGGGGTGGAAATCCGGCGAACGTGGCAGCCATAATAAAGTGATGCTCCTCGAACCCTTACAGAATATCCCCGGCCTGACGCTGCGGGCCGGAGCGCCCTTGGCCGCACTGACCCGCTTCGGAATCGGAGGTGCGGCTGACCTGCTGGCCGAGACCTCGGATCCCCACGCCTTCGTCGCCGCTATCCGCGCCTGCCGCGCCACCGGTGTTCCCTTCTACATCATCGGAGACGGCAGCAACCTGATCGTTTCCGACCGGGGCTACCGGGGCGTGGTGTTGCGTCTGGCTTCGAAAGGCTTGGCCGCCGCGGGAACCTGTATTGTCGCCGATGCGGGCGCGCCGCTGCAAGCGCTGGTGGACACCGCCATCGACCGGGCCCTGGCGGGCCTGGAAACGTTGACCGGCATTCCCGGCTCCGTGGGGGCGGCGGTCTATGGCAACGCCGGCGCCTACGGCCATTCCCTCTCCGAGCGCGTCACCGCGGTGGAGCTGTTCGACGGCGAGACGCTCCGTACCTTGACCCACCCCGACTGTGAGTTCGAGTACCGCGAGAGCGTCTTCAAGCGCCACAAGGACTGGATCATCCTGCGGGTGACCCTGCAGCTCGAACCCGGCGACGGCGCCGCGCTGCGCGCCCGGGCGGACGAAATCCGGCGGGTCCGCGACGAGAAGTTTCCTCCCACCATGCGGTGCGCCGGCAGCATCTTCAAAAATCTCCTGGTGGCCAACCTGCCCTCGGAAGTTGTAGCCTCTATCCCACCACATGCGATCCGCGAGGGTAAGGTGGCGTCGGCCTACTTTCTGGACCAGGTAGGCGCGAAAGGGATGCGGCGCAACGGCATCCAGGTGGCCGGCTACCACGCCAATTTGATCTACAACGCCGGCGGCGGCACGGCGGCGGATCTCCGCGCCATCATCGCGGACCTGCGGGAGCGGGTGCGGGCCCAATTCCGGATCGTGCTCGAAGAAGAGGTACAATACCTAGGCGAGTAACCACTATGAGATACTTCCTGGCCAAGACCGATCCGGAAACGTACGCGCTGGCCGATCTGGAGCGCGACCAGAAGACCGTCTGGGACGGCGTCCGCAACCCGCAGGCC
>JBGOUV010000017.1:0-33154 GCA_041477815.1 Terriglobia bacterium
AGGGTTGACGATCGAGGGGCCGGTCTCGGTTTGCGCGAGAACGTACCGGTGAAGGAGTGGAGCGTTTGAGTCTCTCCCGGGTTCAGCTTTCGGGACAACTCCCCCATCCGGTCCGCCAGCGTCCTGTTGCCGCGCGCGGGCGGCGCGGGAAATGCCTGGCCAAACGCCAGACCCGCCCCCAGCAACCCCCAGCAGATGCTTCTGGTGGTCATGGTGGACCTCCTGACCGCTATCTTACACCTGCCCGGTCACGGCGGCCAGCGCGCGATCCAGAGCCTCCACGAAGAAGTACTCCCCCCACATGACGCTCTCGTCCACGCCCAGCCCCTTGTGGATGTGATACACCCCGCCAGTGAGGATGCCCTCCCAGTCCGCCCGGTCTAGGGCCAGGTGCGGCGGGGCGGTGAGGGTATGGATAATGCGCAGGGCGGCATTGCGGTAGGCCAGCGCCCGGGCTGGGTCCATGGTCAGCTCGGTGAGTTGGAAGAGGCCCGCGGCGGCGATGGCGGCGGCGGAAGTATCGAGGTGCTGCGGATCGTCCGGCGCGATGTCGTAGTCCCAGGGCGGGACGCCGTCGGCCGGCGTGTGGCGCAGGTAGTATTCGGCGCAGGCTTCGGCGGTGGCGAGGAAGCGGGGGTCTCGGGTGTAGTAGTAGGCGGCGCCGAAGCCGTACAGGGCCCAGGTGAGGCCGCGGGACCAGCAGGTGTCGCCGCGTTTGCCTTGGAGAGTCGTCTGGCGCTGAAACTCGCCGGTCATGGTGTCGAAGATGCCTTCGTGGGCGGTGCTGCCGTCGCCCCGCACCAGCGTCCGGCGGGTGGTGAGCGAGTGGCGCTGGGCGATGTCGAACAGGGCGCGGTCGCCGCTGCGCAGGGCCGCGTAGAAGATGATCCCTACGTTCATCATGATGTCGATGAAGAGGGACTCCGGGCCGACGAAGGAGGAGAGATATTCGCCCTTTTCTTTGAAACGCAGGCCCATGGTTTGGCCGGCCTCGATCACTACTTTCTCCAGGGCCTCGTCGCCGGTGAGGCGGAACCAGCGGTGGTAGGTGGAGGTGAAGATGAAGCCGAGGTCGTGGACGTTGCGGTCGTGGCGGCGGGGTTCGAGGGGCCGGGAGTAGCGTTCGGCGGCCTGTTTCCAAGCCTCGTCACGGGTGCGCTCGGCGAAGATCCACATCATGCCGGGGAGGAAGCCGTCGCACCAGTGCGTCCAGGCTTCGCCGGTGTGGCGCCAGCGGCCGTTTTGGGTGTAGAGGGGGTAGAAATCGGGGTCGCGGTCGATCAGGGCCCGGACCTGGCGCTGGGCGAAGGCGAAGGCGGACTCGAGTTGCGGCCGGAGTCCGGCCGTGGGGAAGAGCTCCATCATGAGGTGCGTTTTCTCCAGAAGTAATAGAAGGGCAGCCCGGCGGCCATGAGGGTGAGGTTGGCTACGGCCGAGCGGGTGCTGTACAGGCACGTGGCCACCACCAGGGCGGCGATGACGGCCAGATACAGGGCGGGCACCCAGGGATAGCCGGGGGAGAGGAAGGGCGCGGCGGCATTCTGGCGCCGCAATCGGAACAAGGCCAGGGTGGAGGTTCCCCAGAAGATCAGGGCCACGAAGACGAACGAACCCACCATGGTTTCCACCGTGCGGCTGGCCAGGAGCAGCACCATCGCCCAGCCGCAGTGGAGCAGGATGGCCACGTGCGGCGACTGCCAGCGCGGGTGCACGCGCGAGAGGGCGTTGAAGAACAGTCCGTCCTTGGCCATCGAGTAGTAGACCCGCGGCGAGGCCATGATGTTGGCGTTGGCGCCGCCTAACGCCGAGACGATGACCAGCAGCGGCAGGAGCGACTGGCCGAGGGAGCCCCACAGGAGCTTGGCCACGTCCGCAGCCGGCACGCGCGAGCCCGCCATGGTCGAGATGGGCAGGGCCGCGTAGTAGCAGACGTTGATCGACAGGTAGAGCGTGGCGACGACGATGGCGCCGGCGGCCAGGGCGCGGGGCAGATCGCGTTCCGGGCGCCGCATCTCGCCGGCCAGATACCCCACGCGGTCCCAGCCCACGAAGGCGAACACCACCAATAGCAGGCCGCTCGGCCAGTTGGGTTGCGACGGCGTGTGGGTGCTGGCCAGGTTCGGTCCCCACTGGTGCAGGGTCAGGATGGTGGCCACGACGAACGCGACCATGCCGCCCACCTTCAGGATGGTGGTCACCGCCTGCACCCGTTTGCCAGGCTTCAGGCCGAGGTAGTTGGCCAGGCCCAGCAGGAAGATAATCCCGGCGGCCACGGCCAGCCTGGTGTTCTCGCTCATGGGGAAGAGGCTGGAGGCGTACTCGACGCAGACCAGCGGCAACGCGGCCACCGGATTGGTCCGGACCACCAGGAGCTGAGACCAGCCGTAGATGAAGGCCGGCAGGCGTCCGAAGGCGCGGTGGATGTAGACGTACTCCCCGCCCGTGTGGGGCAGCCGCGCTCCCAACTCGGCGAAGATCAGCGAGCCGGCGAACGCGAAGGCGGCTCCCGCCACCCACATACACCCGATCACCGCGAACGACGGGAAGAAGGTCGCGATTCGTCCGGGTACGGCAAAGATGCCCGCCCCGATGGTGATGCCGATCATGAAGGCCAGGACATCCCAGAAGCCCAGCTCGCGGCGGAGTTCGGCGCTCATTATTTCTCTCCCTTATCGCAACTATCGCAACCAGGGCACGCAAATTTGCGAACCCTGGAACGGTCGTGGCGCTGGTGACTACCTCGGCTTCACGATCTGGTCGATGCCCGGCCGGATGCCGTAGGTTGGACCCAGGGTGCGGTAGTCGGCGGCGGCGCGGGCGTTCCAGTCCCACGAGACGCGGCCGCCCTTGAGGGTCAACTCCGCCACCAGGCGCTGGCGTCCAGTGACGCGGCCGCCGGCGGCGTCGGCGAATCCAAACTCGCCCTGTTCGAGATTCCACACGGCAACGTCGGCGATGGCCCCGACGGTTAAGTGGCCCAGCTCCTCGCGGTGGATGAACTGGGCGGGACTCCAGGTGGACGCCCTCACCACCGCGGGGAGCGGCATGCCCATGGCCAGGAACTTCGACATGGTCGTGGGCATATCGATCATGGCGCCGTTCATGCTGCCGGTGTGGAGGTCGGTCGAGATGGAGTCGGGGTAGAAGCCCTGCTGGAGGGCCGGCACGGCGTTGCGAAACACGAAGCTGCCGCCGCCGTGGCCGACGTCGAACTTGACGCCGCGGGCACGCGCCCGCTTCAGATAGTCGTAGAGCTTCCCCTGCTCATCCACCCACGGCGCGGGGGCGCGGAAACAGTGGGTGCTCAGATCTCCCGGCCGGAGATGCTCGGTGACGAGCTGCCAGTAGGGGCGCTCCGGCACGAAGTAGCCGAAGTCGACCATGATGGGGATACCGGCCAGCTTGCCGGCCTCGACCGCACGATCGACCGACGACCAGTCCGGCTGCTGGTAGTGGGCTGACTTGACCCCCACCACGACGTCTCTGTGCTTGGCGGCGAGGCGGGCGACCTCCTGCGGCTGGAAATCCCTCTTGTCCTGCTCCGCGATGTCGGTGATCATGCCCAGGCCGGCGATGTTGATCAGGGCCAGGACGCGGGTCTGGGCGCGGTCGATCACGGTGTGTCGCAGGGTCTCGAAGTTCCGCCAGCCGGAGCTGCCGGCGTCGACCATGGTGGTGACGCCGGTGCGGAAGCTGAAGCCGTCGGGCAGGATGCTGTTGTCGCCGGCCCAGGCGTCCTTGATCCCGGTGGTGGCGAATACGTGGGTGTGCAGATCCACCAGCCCGGGCGTGACCACGAGGCCGCGGACATCGATGGTCTTGCGGGCGTCGGCCGCGTTGATGTTGGCCTCGACGGCCGCCACTTTTCCGTCCTGGACGGCGACGTCCCGCACGGCGTCGAGGTTGTTCTTCGGATCGATGACGCGGCCGCCTTTCAATACCAGGTCGTACTGGGCCGCCAGCAGGAAAACCAGAAGGGGCATCACCGCCGTAGTTTCGCACAAATGGGCTCAGGTGGACGATCGGGTCGGCGCCTAGAGTTTCTACATTTTCGGAAACCTCTGTCGGCCAGGAGGTTTGCCCACGATCCACGTTCCACGATCCTGATATCATGAACGGTCTGTGCCGGCCGAAATACTGGAGTGGGACACGGCGTTTTTCGGCTTCCGGATCGCCCGCGTCCGCGCCGGCGCCGTAACCCCGGAATCCGGCGGCGAGATCGACGCCTGGTGCGCCGGCGAGGGCGTGCGGTGCCTCTACCTGCTCTGCCGGGCCGAGGAGGCGGCGGCGATCCGGACGGCCGAGGACCACGGCTACCACCTGGTGGATGTCCGGATCACTCTGCGGTGGGGCGGCTCCCCAGAGCAGCAGCCGGCCCCCCGGCCGGATTCCGGCGCGGTGCGTCCGGCCCGACCCGGCGACCTCGCGGCCCTGGAAGCGATCTCCCGCGAGTGTTACCACGATACCCGCTTCTACAACGATCCCGGCTTCCCCCGCTCGCTCGTCACCTCGCTCTACGAGACCTGGATCCGCCGCAGCGTGGAAGGCTGGGCCGATGTGGTGCTGGTGACGGAGGACCACGGCGGCCTCAGCGGCTACATCACCTGTCACCGGCAGGGCCGGCGGATCGGGCTGCTGGGCGTCGCCGGCCGCGCCCGCGGCGAAGGAGTGGGCCGCACCCTGGTGGGCGGCGCCCTGGGATGGTTCCAGGCGCAGGGCGCGCCGGAGGTCGCGGTCTCTACGCAGGGCCGCAACGCCGCCGCCCTGCGCCTCTACCAGCGCTGCGGCTTTCTGGTGGAGGCCGTGGAGCTCTGGTACCATAAGTGGTACCGGCCCTAATGTCCCTCACTTGCTCAGTAATTGTACCTGTATACAATAGTGAGGCAACCTTGACCGAGCTGGTGGACGAGCTGGGCCGGGTCCTGCCCGCGCTGGCCGCGGCCTTCGAGGTGGTGCTGGTCAACGACGGCAGCGGCGACCGGAGCTGGGAGGTCGTCTCGGACCTGGCCCGGCGGCATCCCTGGGTGCGCGGCATCAACCTGATGCGCAACTTCGGCCAGCACAACGCCTTGCTCTGCGGCATCCGCGCCGCGCGCTACGACGTCATCGTGACCCTCGACGACGACCTGCAAAACCCTCCCGGCGAGATCCCCCAGCTCCTGGCCCGCCTGGCCGAGGGCTACGACGTGGTCTACGGCACGCCGGAGAAGCGGCAACACGATATCTGGCGCAACCTGGCCACCGCCGCCACCAAGCTCACCCTGGCCGGCTTTGTCGGTAACCGCGCGGCCCGTGGCGTCAGCGCCTTCCGGGCCTTCCGCGCGCCGCTCCGCCAAGCCTTCGCGGCCTTCCAGTGCCCCTACGTATGCATCGACGTCCTGCTGGCCTGGAGTACCACCCGCTTCGACTCGGTCGCCGTCCGGCACGACCCCCGGCGCGCCGGCGTCTCCCAGTACACCTTCCGCAAGCTGGTCACCCACGCTCTGAACCTGCTCACCGGTTTCAGCACCCGCCCCCTGCGGCTGGCCAGTTGGATCGGCTTCGCCCTGACCCTGTTCGGCCTGGCCCTGCTGGTGTATGTCCTGGTCCGGTATCTGGTCCAGGGCGCCACCGTCCCCGGCTTTCCCTTCCTGGCCTCGGTGATCTCGATCTTTTCCGGCGCCCAGCTTTTCGCCCTCGGCGTGATCGGCGAATACCTGGCCCGGATGCATTTCCGCATGCTCGATCAACCCACCTACGTAGTCCGGCAGGAGACCGAGCGGTGAGGATCCCCTTCAACCGTCCCAGCCTCGCCGGGCCCGAGCTCGAATACATAGCCGCAGCCGTGCGCTCCGGTCACATTTCGGGCGACGGCGGCTTCACCTGCAGGTGTCAACGCCTGCTGGAGCAGGCTCTCGGCGTGCCCCAGGCGCTTCTGACCACCTCCTGCACCGACGCCCTGGAGATGACCGCGCTCCTGCTGGACATTCAGCCCGGCGACGAGGTGATCGTACCGTCGTTCGCCTTCGTCTCCACCGTCAACGCCTTTGTGCTCCGCGGCGGGCAGCCTGTTTTCTGCGACGTCCGGCCCGACACCCTGAATCTCGACGAGACGCGCCTGGAACGGCTGGTGACACCGCGCACCCGGGCCGTGGTCGTCCTGCACTACGCCGGCGTGGCCTGCGAGATGGACCCGATCCTGGAGATCGCCGCGCGTCACCGCGTGGCCGTCATCGAGGATAACGCTCACGGCCTGTTCGCACGCTACCGGGGCCGCCTGCTGGGCACGCTGGGGTGTCTCGCCACCCAGAGCTTTCACGAGACCAAGAACCTTCAATGCGGCGAAGGCGGCGCCCTGCTGATCAACGATCCCGGCTTCGTCGAGCGCGCCGAGATTCTGCGAGAGAAGGGCACCAACCGCAGCCGGTTCTTTCGGGGTCAGGTCGACAAGTACACCTGGGTCGACGTTGGATCCAGCTTCCTCCCGTCCGACCTGCTGGCGGCTTTCCTCTACGCCCAGCTCGAAGCCCGCGACCGCATTCAGGCCCGCCGGCGGCGGATTTGGGATCGCTACCGGGAAGGGTTGGCGGACTGGGCGGAGCGTCACGGCGTCCGCCTGCCGGTGGTGCCGCCGTACTGCGAGCAGGCGTATCACATGTTCTATTTGCTGCTGCCTTCGCTCGAACGACGTCAGGCGCTGCTGGCCCATTTGAAGTCCCAGGGGATACTGGCGGTGTTCCACTACCTGCCGTTGCACCTCTCGGAGATGGGGCGGAAGCTGGGCGGCCGTCCGGGCGAGTGTCCGGTTACCGAGGATGTGAGCGACCGACTCTTGCGGCTGCCGTTTTATAACGACCTGACGGACCAGGACCAGGACGAAGTGATCGACCGGGTTCGTCAGTTTCTCTAGCTATGTACTCCACTTCAGAAGTTCGCTAACGTATGTGGGATAGGACCAACACCTCCAACCAGATCAAATCTACGGGTAGGGCGTTGCCCGTCCATGTGCCGGAAGATGTAGCCTCAATGATCCAAGAAGCTTCCGGCACTACAAACCCGTGCTCACAATCCGATTTGTGTTGTATCCTATGGACAGCGGTGGAGTTCGCTATATAACCGCCGGCGACGGCCAATAACTCCTACAGTGGTTTGCTGTGGGAGTACCAACCGGTCTAAAGCCTTCCTGCAGCAATCCCACAACACATTTTGGCGGAGGTTCGGGATGGAACGATTCTGGTTCACTGCTGCGCTGTGGCTCTTACTGGCGCTGGTGGCAGTTTTGCTCGCGGGATGGTTGCGCATCGCGACCGCGCTTTCGGAAATCGTGGTGGGGACGGTGGGGCAATTGGTCATTGGAGTAGCCTTCGGCGCCGGGGTGTTGGGCGTCCAGGCTCCTTGGATCACTTTCCTGGCGGGAACTGGCTCCATGGTCTTGACATTTCTTGCCGGCGCTGAGTTGGACCCGGTTATCTTTCGGAAGAACTGGAAGGAATCGGTCGTTGTGGGCTTGGTTGGATTCGTGGGGCCGTTCTTGGGTGCGAGCGCGGTGGCTCATTATCTCCTGGGTTGGCCCTGGCGTCCGAGCTGGCTTGGCGGAGTGGCGCTTTCGACCACGTCCGTGGCTGTTGTATACGCCGTGATGCTGGAACTGGGATTCAACCGAACCAACTTCGGCAAAGCGATCCTGGCTGCTTGCTTCGTGAACGATCTGGGAACGGTGATTGCTCTAGCACTGATCTTCTCCCCGTTCACCACGAAAACAGCTGTCTTCATCGGGACAAGCGCGGTGGTCTTTGTGATTCTGCCTTTTATCACGCGCCGTTTCTTCAAGAAGTTCGGGGGAAGAGTGTCGGAGCTCGAAGCGAAGTACATCTTGCTTCTGCTATTCGGCATGGGAGGCTTGGCGGTGTGGTCGGGGAGCGAAGCGGTCCTGCCTGCCTACATCATCGGGATGGTGTTGGCCGGCAGCGTGGGGAAGGATCACGTTCTGATCCGGCGGCTTCGCACGCTCACCTTCGGTTTGTTGACGCCCTTTTATTTCATTCGAGCCGGTTCCTTTGTCTCGGTCCCTGCGCTGCTGGCAGCGCCGCTAGTGTTTGTGGCGTTGTTCTTCGCCAAAATGGTCTCAAAGCTGGCGGGTCTGGTGCCGGCCGTTCGCGCCTTCAAACATCATGGGCATCAAGGACTGTACTACTCGCTGATGATGTCCACGGGTCTGACGTTCGGCACGATCTCGGCGTTGTTCGGTCTGAATCATGGCATCATCGATCTGTCCCAATATTCATTTCTGGTGGCTACTGTGATTGGCAGCGCCGTGATTCCAACGGCGATCGCCAACGCGTTCTTCATGCCGAGGCACTTGTTGCCTAAGAAAACGGAGGAAATTGCCGCAGCCGGTCTGGGGGAATTGGCCGAAGAGACCTAGCGCGTCCTCGGGGAGTGCCAGACTGAGAAACACCATTGCGCTCGGTTATGGTCCACGGCTTGGGTGATAGCAGCAACCCCCGACGCTCGGTGTGCAGACGGCTATTGCGGTTCCCGTTAATCCAATAGCGTGTCCACATGGACGTAACGTCGGCGTCCCGGACAAGTGGCGCTGTCGGGATGTCGATGGCCACGAGGTCCTCGGAAGACGTGAGCGTACTTCTGGAAGCGTGTACTAAGCTGTTGGGGCGGCCCTCCTGGGCCGCAGCCGGCCCCCTGGCCGGCTTTTCGGAAGTTAGGCTGGGCCAGGGGGCCCGGCGCGGGCCGGGGGGCCCGCCCTACATTGTATGATCCGTACTACTTTGCGCCGCTGGCCGCGGTCGAGGACCGGCACTTCTGGTTCCGCGCGCGCAACCGCGTCCTCGCCGCGCTGGTGGAGGGCCTGACCTCCCCCCTCCCCGATGGCTACCGGGTGCTCGAGGTGGGATGCGGCACCGGTAATGTGCTCCGCGTTATTGAGCAGGTCTGCCGGCGGGGCGTCGTCGTCGGGATGGACCTCTACGTCGAGGGCCTCGCCTTCGCCCGCGGGCGCACCCGGTGCCCGCTGGTCCGGGCCGATCTCACTACTCCACCGTTCCGCGCCCGCTTCGACCTGATCGGCCTGTTCGACGTCCTGGAGCACCTGCCCGACGACCGCCGCGTTCTCGACGACCTCCGCGCCCTTCTGGCCCCCGGCGGGCGCCTGATTCTGACGGTCCCGGCCCATCCGTCCCTGTGGAGCTACTTCGACGAGGAATCGGGCCACCAGCGACGCTACCGCGCGGAGGAGCTGCGCGAGAAGCTGGCGGCGGCCGGCTATACGGTCGAGTACCTGACGCCGTACATGGCCGCCATTCTGCCCCTGGTCTGGTTGGGACGCCGGCTGGCCGCGCTCCTCGATCGGCGCTCCAACCGCGACCGTGCCGCCCGCGACCTGCGCATCACACCGGGCCTCAACGAGGTGTTGAGCTGGCTCCTGGGGCTCGAAGCAGGCCGGATCGCCCGCCGGCGGCCCCTGCCGTTTGGGGCGTCCTTTCTGGTCGTAGCCGCCAAAGCATAGCCACAAAGAACAGGACCAGCCACGGAAACTTGTTCGCTGCCAGCCCCTCGCCCACCAGGTGACTCGGTACGGCCATGGCGGCGTAGCTTACCGCCAGGAGCGCGTTGCGCCGTGCGTCCCACACCGCCGCCGCCAGCGCCGGCAGCACGAAGGGAAGGTTGTAGTCGTAGACAGTGTTCGGCGCGAGCAGGAGGGCCACGCTCAGCAGCCCGGCCTGATACAGGGTTACCAGACGGTCCTCCACCGGCCGCCGGGTCCACCACAGCGCCAGACCGAGCGCCATCACCCCGAACGCCTTCGCCACCGGGAACGCCTTTCCCGCCGCCACACCGCTCATCACCAGCACGCTGAACAACGAGGCGTTGAGGTACCAGGCTTGGGGGAAGCGGTCGAACTCCTGGGCCCGCTCCAGCCAGGTCAGCCACAGCCCGTCCCGCGCCGTCAGCGCCACGAACGCGGCCAGCGCCACCGCCATCCGCCACGCCATGCTCCAGCGCCGCTGGACGACGAACCACAGCAGGAAAATTCCCGGGTACAGCTTCACCACGGTGGCCAGAGCGAGGAAGAGAGCGGTCGCCCAGGGGGGGCCGTCCAGCAGCAGGCTGCACACGCCCAACATCATCAACACCAGGCAGACCAGGGCCACGTTGCCGTTGATGGTTACGAAGTAGAGCGGATAAAACACCAGCAGGGCGGCTGCCAGGACCCCGGCGAACCACGGGCCGCCGCCGGCTACCCGCACCAGCAGGATCAGGACCAGGGTCATGCCGGCCACGGCCCCCGCCAGCCGCGCCTTCCACGCCCCGCGTATCGTCAGACGACTGAGCGGCGCGAACAGGTAGGCCACCGGCGGCGGGTAAGTGAAGCGGCTGGTGAGGCCCGGGTGGTCCGGCACCGGATCGACGAACGGGCCGCCATAGCGCCGCAGATTCTCGTAGATGGGAAGCCGGTGCCACAACGCTTGCCCGGCTATGTAGTGCGGGTAGAAGTCCACCCCTACCAGCACCGGTGGCGGGCAGTAGTGGGAAGGGGTGAGGACACCCGGTTCGGAAAACGAGAAGGCCGCCCATCCATAGAGGACGGCGAAGGCTGCCACAATCCAGATTTGCTCACGATCCACGATCTACGATCCTACAGCCTAGCCTGGCAGTGGTCTAGTTTCGAAAGGCGAAGTAAACCGGTCGCTGGTTGATTAGGATGTTGCCCCATCGCAGCTCGCCCCCTGGTGCCCTTTGAACACTTAGTCCGTTGCGCTTGACGAACGCTTCCAGCTTTTGCGCCTGCGGATCAACGTCAAAGACGCCACGGCCATCATGGAATGCGGCAAGGGCATCTGGATCATCCACAGGGGCAGACCTGCACCAATTGCGCACCCAAATATGTCGATCTGTTCTTGCTCGGCTTCATTCATGCTCTCATCCTACCATGCCTTCCCGAGCAAGCAGACCAAAGCGCCCCAGGGACACAAACCAGCTAGCCTGGCAGATCGTCCAGGAGTTGACCGGACAGGTGGAGCGCCCGCCCGAACCGCCCGATACAAGGAACCCGGCTGCCGTGGCGCTGTCCAAGCTGGGGGCGTCCAAGGGTGGCAAGGCGCGGGCGGAGGCGCTGTCGGCCCGCAAGCGAAAAGAGATTGCAAGACGGGCTGCGGCCGCACGATGGGGATCTCGTCAGTGGGGTTCCAATCCAGGCAGATAGGCAGCGTCAGTAAAGACAGGATCGTCATCTGCCCTTGGTTCTCGGGTCCTCTGCCTGATGGCCTTCAGGATGCCTGAACCAACATAGAACCGTCCACGGTTTTCGCCATCTGCAACCAATAACTTTTCCTCAACCAAGAGTTTAAGATCTCGACTCGCAAGATTCTCGGAAATTTCTGCCGCCGAACGATACGTCGCATTACGAACTTTGAACCCCAAAGTTGCATCCGAGAGAACAAGCTGGACCCTCTCTGGCAATCCGCGCCTTTTGACCTCTTCCTCAATTTCATTCCACATTCGCTGCATCTCCTTGCTCCTTCGAAGAAGCGTCTTAGCTTGGCGATAGTGCGCAGTAAGACAAAAATGGAGCCATGGGCGGGCCTCGTTGTGGCGCGAGAATTCCCCCTTCCCAACAGTAGCTAGTACGTCGTAATACGCTTGTGTGTTGCGCCCTAGATATTCCTCGATACTACTGAACCACGGATCAATGATCCCCTCACGTGCCAGTACCAGCGTTTGAAGGCAGCGCGCCATTCTCCCGTTCCCATCTGAGAACGGATGGATCATCACGAGATTGAGGTGACTCATTGCAGCGGCGATGATGGGCGGGTTCGCTTGCTCGTTGTTCAGCCGGTTCACCAACTCCTTCATCAGCGGCGCAACCAACTCAGCATCCGGGCCTTCGTAGACCCTCTTCCCGGTCTGTTCATTTCTAACAAAAATCGGACCGGGCCGCCATCGTCCGGGATGCTTCGAGAGGTCGTAGTGGAGGATCATGAAATGCAAGCTGCGAATAAGCCCGTCGCTATACGAAAAGTGTGGATCACCGCTCAACTGTAGGACATAGGTCATGGCTTCCCGATAGCCCATAATCGCCGCCCATGTTTCGCTAGTTGCGTCTAGCGGCTCCCCCTGCTCGACGGCGGCGATCGCATCCTCGGCCGTAACGTTGTATCCCTCAATGCTGTTAGAGCCCTGGATGGCCCTAGCAAACGTATTGCGACGCAAGACGCCGACCCATCTCTGTGGGGATGAGAGGGCGTACTTCAGGCTATCCCTAACCGCTAGAATCTCTTCGATACATTTCTGCTCGTGCTTCTTCAGCTTCGGCGTCTCGTGGAGCATTGTCAGATTACCAGTTGCAGTCCGATTTCATATCAGATATTATATGATTTGAAGGCAGAAAGCAATAGCCATCGACGCGGATACGAAGCTCGCCATTTCAGGGCTTGTTGGCGACTGTGGAGCAGGGAGCGCCTTTGCTCTGATGGATGACCTGGCCTCCCGGTTGGCGCATCGGATTCAACTCACGACCGACGGACACCGCTTGTATGCGGAAGCGGTCGAGAGCGCCTTCTGGAAGGGCATCGACTACGCCATGCTCATCAAGATTTACGGCCAGGATCGGGATAAGGAAGCGACCTACAGCCCCGCCCAGTGCCTCGGGACGCGCACGGTCGATATCCTGGGAGCGCCGGACCCAAAGCACGTTTCCACCAGCTACATCGAAAGGCAGAACCTCACGATGCGCATGTCGATGCGCCGGTTTACACGGTTGACCAGCGGTCTCTCAAAGAAGGTCGAGAACCACACCCAGGCGGTGGCGCTGCACTTCATGTACTACAATTTTGTTCGGATTCACCAGACCCTGCGGGCCACGCCTGCGATGGCAGCCGGTATCACCGACAGGCTTTGGGGGGGCGAGCAAATTTTGGCGCTTCTGCCAAACTAGACCACTACTTACAGCCTGTGAAAAGCTTTCAGGATCTCTTTCATGCTGTACCGCAGCACGATGGGCCGCCCGTGGGGACAGCTCATCGGGCAATCCGTCTTGGCCAGCTCTTCGAGCAGCCACTGCATCTTGCGCGGCTCGAGCGGCGTATTGATCTTGATGGCCGCATGACAGGCGATCGAGGCGGCCACCTTACGCCGTACATCGTCCGGCGTCAGGCCGCGCAGCTCCTGATCCGGGGTATCTAGGACCTCGTGCAGCAGCTTCTCAATCTCCGGGGCCGTCACCCCCGCTGGGGCGGTCTTGACGGCGATGGTGCCCTGCCCGAACGGCTCCAGCTCGAATCCGGCGGCGGCCAGCTCCTCGGCCAGGCGCGCGAAGTTGATCTGCTGTTCGGCGGTCAGCCGGATCACCATGGGAACCAGAAGCTGCTGCCGCTCGGCGCCCCCCTGAGCCCTTTCCCGCAACACCTTCTCGAACAGCACCCGCTCGTGGGCCACGTGCTGATCGATGATCCATAATCCATCCGGCCCGGTGGCCACGATGAAGCTGTCGCGCACCTGGCCGAGCGGACGCAGCTCCCCGAGCGACGCCAGGGACTCAAGGGGCGGCGCGTCAACCTCGACAAGTCTTCCCAAGTGCTCCGCCGCATCCGCTACCTCGATCGGAGGCCCCGTCGAAAAGTCGAAGCGCGGCGCCGGGAACGGGGAAGCCCGCAGCGCGAAGTCGGATACCGGCAGCGCCCCGTCCGCCTCTTCGAGCAGCATTGACGCCTCTGATACCGGCAGGGCGGCCAGCGCCGGGGGCCGGGGCGACATAGGAAAGGCGGACACGGGCTTGGACTCGACCAACCGCTCCCGCACCAGGTCCCGCACCAGGTCATGCGCGAAGCTCTGGCGCCGGAAGCGCACCTCGGTCTTCGAGGGATGGACATTCACGTCCACTTCGTCGTAAGGAAACTCCAGGAACAGCAGCGCGAACGGATAGCACCCGGCGGGCATCAGGTTGTAGTAGGCCGCCGAGATGGCGTGCAACAGCAGCCGGTCCCGGATCAGCCGCCGGTTGACGAAGATGTAGATCGAATTGCGGTTGGACTTCTGCACCTGCGGGCGCGACACAAACCCGCTCAGCCGGAAGACCTTCTCCTCGGGCGGATCCGGCGGCTCGGCCGGGAGGGTCAGCCGCTTCTCACAAGATCCCAAGTCCACCAGCTCCTCCAGGATCTCCGTACCGAATACTTGGAATACCCGCTCCCGCAGGGTTTCGACCGGCGTGGCATTCAGCAGCTCGCCGGTCCCCGAGGTCAGGCGGAACGACTTGTCGGGGTGAGCCAGGCTGTAGTGGGTGACGAACTGGGCGATATGGGACAGCTCGGTCTGCTCCGACCGCAAGAACTTCCTCCGCGCCGGCACGTTGAAGAACAGGTCCCGTACCAGGATGGTGGTGCCGGGCTCGCGGGCCAGCTCGGTGACGTTCAGCAGCCTGCCCCCGGCGATCTCGACGCGCGTTCCGGTGGTCTCCTGCCCGATGCGGGTGTCCAGCTCCACCCGCGAAACGGAAGCGATCGAAGGCAGCGCCTCGCCCCGAAACCCCAGCGTGGCAATCGATAACAGATCGCCGACATCGCGCAGTTTGCTGGTGGCGTGACGCTCGAACGCCAGCAAGGCGTCGTCCCGCAGCATCCCCACGCCGTCGTCGGACACCCGGATGAGGCGCTTGCCGCCCGACTCGACATCCACCGACACCCGGGAGGCCCCGGCATCCAGAGAGTTCTCCAGCAGTTCCTTGACCACGGAGGCCGGCCGCTCCACAACCTCTCCGGCGGCGATCTTGTTCGCTACCTGGTCGGGCAGGATGCGGATGAGGCCCATCTTACGGTCGCGGTTCGGTGGTCCTCAGGGCTGCAAAATAATTCTGCTCGGTCAGGGTGCGGTAGACTTTGCCGGCCACCTCGGCGGCCAAAGGGCCGTAGCTGCCGCGTCCGCCGCGCAGCATCACCACCACCGTGAGCTTGCTCCCCAGATCGTTGTACGAGGTGAACCACCCCAGCCGCGCCCCATTCTCGCTGCACGTTCCGGTCTTGCCCAGGATCGGATCCACCGGATCGTAGGCCCGCCGCGCCGTCCCCCGCCGCACCGCCGCCGTCATCCCCGGCATGACCCCGGGAATCAGGTGGGCGATATCCAGGCGCCGTTTTACCTTCGGAACGAAGTTCGCGATCTCTTCCTGGGTGCGGGGGTACTGCAGGTAGTAGAGGGTGCCGCCGTTGGCGATGGAGGCCGTGAAAGCGGCCTGCTGCAAGGGCGTCGCTTGGATGTCTTCCCCGAAACTGCACAGCCGCCCCACGCCGCCGTGCTTGGGCGGCGCCTCGGGGAAAGTTCCCACCTGCTCGCCGGGGATATTCCATCCCGCCTTCTCGCCGAAGCCGAACAACCGGGCATACTGGTTGACCTTCTCGAACCCCAGCCCCTCGCCCAAACGCGCGAAGAATACGTTGTTCGAGATGGCCAGGGCTTCGGTGAGGTCCATGAACCACTGCTTCCCCAGCCGCAGCTTGGTCTGCGGGCTGATGATCCCCTCATTCAAGGCCGCCAGAGCCACCGGCAGCTTCACGGTCGAGCACGGGATGAAACCGCTGGCCAAGGCCAGCTTCTGGTTGACCATGCTCAGGATCCGGCCCGTGTTGGGGTCCACCACCAGCACAGCCCCGTTCAGCGGACCGAGCGCCTGCACCGCCGCCTGCCGCACGGTAAGATCTTCGCCGTCCACCAAGTCGCCGGCCGTCGACTCGCCCAAAGACGACTCGGTCCACCGCTGCACCGCCGGAGCCTTGGCCACCGGCCGTCGCTTACCCTTGCTGCTCTTGGCTGGAGCCTTCGACGCCGTCGCCGGCATCGTGAGCTTCTGAACCTTAGCCGACTTGCGGACGGTGGGACGCCGATCGATCACGGCCGCCCAGCCCGCCCAAAGAAAAACGATCAGGCCAATCAAGAGAAGACGCACGCCAATTATTCTCAAGGCTTTAGGGGTAAGAAGTCAAGTAGTAATCCCGTACCGGATCAGGACGCAGGATACGTTGTCCGGAGCCCCCTGCTCCTGGGCGCCCTGCACCAGGCGCTGCACTGCCCCTTCCAACTCCAATCCGGCCGCCAGCACCGACCCAATCCAGTCGTCCCCCACCACCCCGTGCAGGCCGTCGCTGGTAAGCAGCAACTGGTCCCCGCCGGCCAGCCGCCGTTCCAGAACCTGCACCTCGACGGTCTCCCGAACCCCCGCCGCCTGGGTCAGGACGTTCCGCATGGGGTGCTGCGCGACATCGCTCGGCCGCAACGACCCCTGCCGCACCATGGCCCCCACCCAGGTGTCGTCCACGGTCAGGGTCTCCAGCCGCTCCCCGGAAAACAAATAAACCCGGCTATCGCCTACGCCGGCCACCGTGGCCACTCCATTCTCCAGCAGCACTGCCGCCACGGTGGTGCCCATGCCGTCCATCTCCGGCATTTGGATCGCCCGCTCGAAAACCCTCCGGCTGGCCAGCCGGATCGCCGTAGAAAGCCGATTTTCGTTCGCCGACCTCTCGAAATCGTAGCCAAAAGGCCAGGTAATTTCCTGCGAATTCCGGGAAGCTTGGACGTAGGCCAGTATCCCTTCGGTGGCTAATTGGGCCGCCACCTCCCCATGCGTGTGCCCCCCCATGCCGTCGGCGACGACGTAGAGGCCCAGCGTGTCATCCGCCAGGATGCAGTCCTCGTTGTGTGGACGCACGCAACCGGTATCAGACCAGCCGTACGAGCGAATCACGATCGTGACAATTTTACCCCCATTTGCCCCTGTTTGTGCGATCATTTTTGAGGGGTGCTCCACTATGAATCCGGCGCCGACTTACGACGACGTCAACCTTATTCTCCGTCTTTATGAGCTTCGCCGGGAACCGAAAATGCGCGAGGCCCGGGCCTGGTTCATCAGCTCCTACAAGCCCCAGACCATGGAGCAGCACCTGGCGCTGTGCCCTCCCGGTTCCGAGCCGAACGCTTTTTTCCGCATGGTCACCAGCTACTGGGACATGGTCGCCGGCTTTGTCACCAGCGGCGTGCTCCACCGGGAGCTGTTCTTCAAGAGCGGCCGGGAACTGCTTTTCGTCTGGGTGCGGATCGAGCACCTGGCGCCGCAATGGCGGGAGATGATGAAGAGCCCGCTGGTGGCTCGGGAAATCGAAACCGTCGCCCAAAGCTACATCCCATATTTGAACAGCCAAGGCCCGGAGATCTACGAGTCGTTTCAAAAGATGGTTCGCGGGGTCTGAGAAATCAGAGCACGTCGGCGAAGCCCTTTTTCGTATGCCGAAAAAAGAGCCCCCCCGCCACAAACATCCCCACCGCAAACGCCGCTAGCAGCGCCAGATCGCCCGCCGCCGGCAACCGCGTCGACAGGATGCTGGTCCGATATCCCCGCACCGCATACACCAGCGGATTCAGCGCCGCCAGCCACCGCAGGTTCTCCGGAATCAAGTTCTCCGAAATGAAGATCGGCGTCAGCCAGAACCAAAACGTCAGCACCACCGACAACACCTGCGCCGTATCCCGCAAAAACACGTGCAGGCTCGACACCACCCACCCCATCCCCAAACTAAACAATCCGATCAAGACGAGGTAAACCGGCAACACGATTAACATCGCGCTAACCCGGTTCAGCCACACCGCCACCGCGGCCACCACCAGCGCCAGCGACAAAAAGTGACTCAACAGGTTCGACAGAAAAATAGACACCGGCACAATCTCGGCCGGAAACACGCTCTTCTTGATAAGGTTCGAGTACTCCACCAGCGACGTAGCCGACCGCTGCACGGTCTCCTGAAACAGCAGCCAGGGCAGCATTCCCGTAAACAGGAAGATGGGGTAGTTGTCGGTCAACTGCCCCGGCTCCAGACGCATCTTCAAACAGTAGGTGAAGATGAACGTATAGGCCACCAGCAGCACCACCGGATGAATGATCCCCCAGATCCACCCCACCGCCGACCCCACAAACCGCTGCTGGAAGTCCCGCCGGACCAGTTGAAAGATGAGGCTGCGCTGGCGCACCAGATTTTGAAGAAACAGCGTACCCGGCAGACGCGGCATCGGCTCCTATTTTACGATAGATCCGTGCGCCACACGCTCATCGTAGGGGCCGGACCCGCGGGAGCGGGCCTCGCCTACCTGCTCGCCCGCCGCAACCTCCCGGTCACGCTCCTGGAGCGCCAAAACGACTTCGACCGTGAGTTCCGCGGCGAAGGTCTGATGCCCAGCGGCATCGACGCCTTCCGCCAGATGGGGCTCGCGGCCGAGCTGGACGCCGTACCGCACACCCGCCTGGTGTCGGCGGAGCTCTACCGCGACCGCCGGCTGCTGTTCCGCTTCTCCTTCACCCCGGAGCAGCAACAGCGCTTCGGCATCCGCTTCATCTCCCAGCCCGCCCTGCTTGAAATGCTGGTGGCCCAGGCCTCCCGCTTCCCGGCCTTCCGCTTCGAGCGCGGCGCGCTGGTCCAGGACCTGATTTGGGAGAACGGCCGCGCCGCCGGCGTCCGGCTCTACTCCCCCGACCACCAGCCGCGCGAGCTGCGCGCCGACTACATCATCGGCGCCGACGGCCGCGGCTCGACTCTCCGCCGCCTGGCCGGCCTCCACCAGGAGCGCCTGCCTCAAGCCTTCGACGTGGTGTGGTGCAAGGTCCCCCTGCCCGATTTCTTTGAGAACGGAACCCTGGCCCGCATCTACATCGGCCACGGACACTTCGCCTTCCTGTTCCCCGCCGCCGATGGCCGCCTCCAACTCGCCTGGATCATCCATAAGGGCACGTTCGGCGAGCTCAGCCGCCAGGGGATGGACCAGTGGATCGACGCCGTCGCCGGCCACGTCAGCCCGGAGCTGGCTGCCCATTTCCGCCGGCGCCGCCAGGACGTGACCCACCCTTTCCTGCTCAACGTGGTCTGCGATCACCTGGACCGGTGGACCGTCCCCGGCCTGCTCCTGATCGGAGACGCCTCGCATCCCATGTCCCCGGTCGGCGCCCAGGGCATCAATATCGCCCTGCGGGACGCCCTGGTTGCCGCCAACCACTTGATCCCCGTACTCGCCGGCGATCCCGGACCAGAGCAATGCGACGCCGCGGGGCGCCGTATCCAGGACGAGCGGCTGCCGGAAGTGATCGCCGTACAGCAACTGCAGCAGGGGCCGCCTCGCGTCCTGTTTCAGACGGCCTGGTGGAGCGGCCTCGCTCTGACCCTGTTTCCCCGGCTCCTGCGCACGGGCCTCCCCCAGCGGCTGCTGGGGCCGACTTTCGCTCGGTTCACCCAGGGCGTCACCACGGTTACTCTTAACCCGCACCGCCAGCCGGTTCCATAGCCTGTGGCAGAAGTCACTGAGCGCCAATTGGCGCTCGATAACGTCTGCCGAATCAAGGGTTTGCCGAACCCAAATCGAGGGGTGTGAGGTTTTGCCAGGGCTGATAGAGGGGGTGGGAGGCGTGTCCTACGGTCGTGGAGAGAGCGGAGCCCGCTCCACTTTCTCCAGCTTGGGGAAGATGTTGTTCGCCCGCGCCCACAGGGTGGCCTCCAGCCGGTCTTTCGCCCCGATTTTCGCGAACACCTTCCGAATATGCCACTTCACCGTGTCCGGACTGATGAACAGCAACTCCGCGATCTGCCGGTTGGTGTGCCCTCCCCGCAGCAGCCCCAGGATCTCCCGCTCCCGGCTGGTCAGCAGATCGTCGGCGCCGGCCGCCGCCAGCGCCTGTTGCAGGGTCCGGGCCACCACCTGCCGGTCGGCCCAGATCTCACCCCGGGCCACCGCCTGGATCGCCTTTCTTAAGGTGTCTCCGGAGGCGTCTCCCGACAGGTACCCGCTACACCCCAGCATCAACCACCGGCACACCGCCTCCTCGCTGTACTCGTCCGCCAGCACCAGTATGCGAAGGGGCTTTCCGAGCCGGGTGGTCTCCCGGAGGGCTTGCTCGTCGGCCTGGCGCAGTGCCGGGACCCCCACCAGCGCCACCACCGGGCGGCCGCCGGCCGCCCGTGCGAACAACTCCTCCAGGACGGGTACGGGCCGGCTTACTTCGAACTCGCCTTCCCCTTCCAGAAGGCGGGTCAGGGCCTCCCGGACCAAGGGCCGGGGGTCCACCACCAGAACCAGTATCGGCATGAGCTGCTCCCATTAGAATACCCTATTTTCAGTCATTTAGGAAGGACCTTCCCCCCCGCAGGCTAAGGTCTCCTGCCTACAAAGGTCGCGTAAAGGTTTTTTCATCTAGGACTTGACTCTCCTTCCGGGCTACGTCATAATACGGTGGGATTACGAACAACCCTCATAAGGAGAAACGTCCATGTCGTGGTCTAGGCACGGAGCGAGTGCTGCTCTCGTTGCTATTATATTGTGCGCTTCGGCCCTAAGCGCTGCTCCGCCTCAGCCGATTGGGTTGGCTACCAGTGAGGCCAATTTCGCTGCGGGCCCTTCTTCGGTCCGCGGTCAAGCAACCTTGTTTGATGGAGACGCGGTGCGCAGTCAGTTCCTGCCTACGCGGCTGCACTTGCGGGACGGTTCCCGCTATGTCCTGGGCATCGCGTCGGAAGGTTCCATCTATCGCGATCACCTGTTGCTGCGCTCCGGCAGCGCCGAAGTCGCCAGTTCCGGCCGGGCCTCCCGCCTGGTCGCTTCCTCGATCTCGGTGACCGCCGATCAGCCGGGTGCTTCCGCTACCGTGTACGCCGCCAACGACAGCGTCACGGTTCTGGTTCGCAAAGGTGAGGTCAAGATAGCCCGGCTGGGCAGCGCCCGCGTCACTACGCTCGGCGCCGGTCGTTTGGCGACCCTGCGGGTCAACGGTCGCGAGGGTCTCACCCTAGATTCCGACAGCGCCGTGGTCGAGGCCTCGCGCGTCCAGGCCACCCAGATCGCCCGCTTGAGCGAAGCCACCAAGAATTATACGTGTCTGGAAGACAAGGCGAATTCTCTCTCGCGGACCTACTCTTCTCTGTCGGCGCAACTGGCCGTTGCCCAGGCAACCC
Organism: Terriglobia bacterium; assembly: GCA_041477815.1. GTDB lineage: Bacteria > Acidobacteriota > Terriglobia > Bryobacterales > JACQDG01 > JBGOUV01. The sequence goes on from JBGOUV010000017.1 coordinate 20,973, forward strand.
GTAGCGCCATCCAGCAGCGGATCGAAATGGGGGCGGCCAGCCCGGCCGATATGCGGCAGATGAGCGCCGTCAACGACAACATGCGCTCCCTGACGCGCACCTCCTTCGCGCTCTCCGAGGATCTCGGCGGCGTGATCCTGCAACTGGCCCCCGGACACCACCCGGGGCCCGGCACCACGGCCTCCACCCACACCATTCACGGCCACGTCACGCTGGAGCACCACGGCCAGCATGGACACAGTGCGCCTCCGCCGCACGGGCACATGGAACCGCCCCATCATATCCCATAGGAAGGCTGCACTTTCCCGCCTAGGATCAAGGGCCACGCCGCAGGGTGTGGCCCTTTCTATTTCCGGCGGATCCAAATCTCGTGGTCCTCGATTTTCCGCCACGGCTCGTAGTGTTCTTGCAGATAGGACGCTACCAGGGGCAGCCGCTGCTCATTGCCGATCCCGTCAATCCGGTTCGACGGCGCGGCGTTGCGATACAACACCAGCTTGGTGTTGTTCCGTTCCAGGTCCCTGATAATCTCCTGCTGGTAGAACGCCGGCGCCGCGAACCACACCACCGGGAACCGGGCCGGGCAAGGCCGGTCCACCAGGTAATACCAGAGCGCCTCCGAGGTCATGGTGAAGAACGACTCCCCCGGCCCCAGGCTCTGGCGCACCGCGGCGGCGGCTTGCAGGTACCCGGCCGGCAGATAGAACGAATCCGGCCGGCCCAGCGGGAAATTCTGGGCCATCAGCCCGGCGCGCGGAATCTGCACCAAACAAACCGCCGCCAGCCCCACCGCTCCCGCCACCACCAACCTTCTCTTTAGCCCCGCCTCCAGAAACAAGCGGCACGCCAGCAAATAGGACGGCCACGAGTTCACCGACACGTGTACGATGTCCGCCCGCCCCAGTCCCGCGCGCAGGTAGAACACCGCGAGCAACAACAGGCAGACCTCCAGGAAGTACTTCCGCAAAAACTCCCGCCCTCCTTCTGCCAGCAGGAGCCGCGTCAACTGGAACAGGTTCAAAGCCGCCAGCGCGCCGAGGCCCCACATGGGCGCCTGGTGGATCGGGAACGCGATCCCATCCATCCACTCTTTGTAGCGGGGCATGGTAAGGAAAGTGAAGCGTACGAACTCGCCGGCTCTCCATTCGAGCAGCCAGCCCAGCACGGCCCCCCCGGCCGCGACTCCGGCCAGCACCGGGAGCCAAAACCGTCCCTGCCGCCGGATCAGCAGGCGCAGCAACGGCAGCCCCACTAGGGCTGTGGCTGTCAGGAAGAACCCCCGGTCAATCGAATAGCCGAACGAAGCCACCGGGACGAACGAGGCCACGAACCAAGCCCCCGCGCCCGCCTCCGGCCGCCGGTACAGCCGCACCAGCGCCACCAGGAACGCCATGGCCGTCACGTCCCGCGGCATCAGACGCAAGGGCGCCAGCGGCAGCCACATCGCTTCCAGCGCTACCAGGCCGTGCAGCGCCACCACCACCAGCAGCGCCCCGTACGCCGCCACCCAGCGGCGCTCGAACAGTTCCCACAACAGCCACCCCAGCAGCGCGAAGGCCGCGATCTTCACCGCCGACTCCAGCGCCCGCGGCGACCCGATCGACCGTCCGAACAAGCGGAAGGCCGCCGCCGACCGCAGCGGATCCTGATACACGCCGTGGACGAACAGGTAGTCCTGATAGGGAATCTGCCCGTGGAGGTGCGACACGGCGGTCCCCAGGGACTCCCCTTCGTGGAACCGGTTCAGCGGTCCCCAGGCGTGGTAGGTGGGGATGTTGAACCCTGCCAGTGCCGCTAATGCGACCAGCAGTATGCCGCCGCGAGGTCCCGCGGCCTCCGCAGGCTCTGCGCGCCTCGCCGCCGGAGCGGCCAGCATCCCCGGCCAGATGCGGTTGGCTACCAGGAGCGCCACGGCCGGGCATGCCATCAGCACCAGAAATCGCAGGATGTTATTGGCCGGATGGAAGCCCTGCAGCGCCGGCAGTCCCATCACGTTCCAGGGATTGTGGAACGGCAGAGAAATCCGGCCCCACAAAGCCAAACCCGCCCCAAACCCGGCGACATAGACGGCGGCGGGGTACACGAGTCGCTTCGCCAAACCAGGATGTTACCATGGACGGATGGCCGCTCCCTCGTCCAGCATTCTGGTCACCGGAGGCGCCGGTTACATCGGCAGCATCACCGCGGAACGCCTGCTGGCCGGCGGAGAGCGCGTGGTCGTCCTGGACAACCTCTCCCGGGGTCACGCCGACGCGGTGCCGGCGGGCGCGGTCCTGGTTCAGGGCGATATTGGTGATCGCGATCTGCTGCGCGGCCTTTTCCGGGACCACCGCGTCCGGGCGGTGATGCACTTCGCCGCCTACGCCCTGGTCGGCGAATCCATGCAGCAACCCGAGCTTTACTACCGCAACAACGTGATCGCCAGCCTGACCCTGATCGAGGAGGCTTTCGCGGCCAGAGTGGACCGCTTCATTTTCTCGTCCACCTGCGCCGTGTATGGCGATCAGAACGCTTCGCCCTTGACCGAAACCTCCTGCCGCCGTCCGATCAATCCCTACGGCCAGACCAAGCTGGCCATCGAGCAGGCCCTGGAGTGGTACCACCACTGTCACGGCTGGACCTACTTCGCCCTGCGCTACTTCAACGCCTGCGGCGCCACGGAAACACGCGGCGAGCGCCACGACCCGGAAACCCATCTCATCCCCCGCGTCCTCCTGGCCGCCACCGGCGAGGACCAGGCCATCTCGGTGCTCGGTGATGACTACCCCACCCCCGACGGTACCTGCATCCGCGACTACATCCACGTCGAGGACCTTGCCGACGCGCACATCCTCACCCTCGACGCCCTCCCGGAGGCCTGCGGCGCCTACAACGCCGCCACCGGACGCGGGTACTCGGTCCGCGAGGTCATCGACGCCGCCCGCCGCGTCACCGGCCGGCCCATCCGCGTCCAGGTCGCACCCCGCCGCCCCGGCGACCCTCCCGAGCTGATCGCCGACCCCTCCAAGATCCAGCGTGTCTTAGGCTGGCGCCCCCGTCACGACCTCGACAGCGTTCTCCGCACGGCCTGGGCCTTCAAGACGCGACAGGGATGACCAGCCTACCCTTCCGCCTGATCTGCACCGCCTGCCGGACCCCTCTCGATCCGGGACCCGAGCGGCTCTCCTGCCCGTCTTGCGGCGGCCGCTTCCCCGTCATCGACGGCATCCCCAGCTTCTGCGCGTCCGATCCCTTCTACGAAGAGTACATATCCCACCACGTTCCCTACCACCTCAGCCCCGGCGGCCTGAAGGGCGCGGTCCTGCGCCTGCTTCCCTACTGGTCGTGGCGGGAATGGCGCTTCTGGCGGCGCTATGTTCCCCGCGGCGGCTGGCTCCTCGATCTGGGCTGCGCCCGCGGCCGCCAGATTTTCGCCACACGCGCGGCGGGCTGCGTCGGAATCGACACCGCCCGCACGGCCCTGGCCGATTGCGCCCGCCACTACCGCCTGGCCGTCCAGTCCGGCCTCACCCCGATTCCCTTCGAGGACGCCGCCTTCGACTGCGTGGTCACGTCGCACGTCATCGGCCACATCCCTTTAGCCGACAAGGACACGGTGGTCTCCGAAATTGCCCGGGTCCTCAAGCCGGGCGGCCGCTCCGTCAACGTCATCGAGACCGACAGCCTCCACCCGCTCCTCCGCCTCGCCAAGCAGTGGCCCGACCTCTATCAGCGTCACTTCATCGACCCCGACGGCCACATCGGCCTGGAGCTCCCCTCCGCCGTCCTCGCTCGCTTCGCCCGCCACGGCCTGCGTACCGTCGCCTGCTGGAAGATGGAGGCCGGCCCCTTCCACCCCCGCCAGTGGATCAAACACTTCGACAACGAGTACGCCGCTCACTCGCCGGCCGTGGCCCGAGGCGTCGCGCGCAGCCGTCGGCTGCTGGGCAACCCGGCTCTGCTCGCCGCCGCCGAGGTAGTCCTCGGCCTGAACCACTACACCCTCGGACAATGGCGCTATCCTCTGGACCACGCCCAGTTCCTGGCCGTCGTATTTGAGAAGAACTAGCTCTATGGAACTGGCCGTCGTCGCCCGCCGCCTCGCGGGCCCCCTCACCGGCGTGGGCCGCTATCTCGAGTATCTTCTGTACCATTGGGGTCGTACCGACTCGCCCTTCCACCGCATCATCGCCTACGCCCCCGCGCCGCCCTCTCTCGACCCCGCCACCATCACCGGCCGCGTCGAGCTGCGTATCCTGCCCACCCGTCTGCCGCCGCTCGCCTGGGAGAATCTCCTGCTCCCCCTCCGCATGGGCCGCCCCGACGTCACCTTCGGCCCCTATACCCTTCCCTGGTTCTCGCCGGGAATCTCCGTCGTCTCGAATCTGGGCATCTACGAGTCCCGACCCGAGGATTTCTCGTGGTCCCAGCGCGCCCGGACGATTCCCTTCTTCCGCCACAGCGCCCGGTGCGCCCGCCTGGTCATCGCCAACTCCGACTCCACCCGCCGCGACCTGGTCCAATACCTGGCCGTCGCAGACTCCAAGATCCGCGTGATCTTTCCCGGCATCGACGAAGCCTTCCGCCCGCTGGGCGGAGACACTGTGCCCGCCCAGCTAGCCGGCGCCTGGAACGTCCCCGCCGGTCCCTTTTTTCTGTTCGTAGGGAAGCTCTCCAAGCGTCGTAATATCCCGCTGCTGCTGGACGCCTTCGCCCGCCTCCGCCGCAACCGCTCCATCCCGCATTCGCTTCTGATCGTCGGCCCCGACTACCTGCACGTGGACGCTCCCCGGCTCATCGCCGAGCGCCGCCTCCAAGGCGCGGCATTCTACGTCCCCTTCGCCCCCCGCGAAGACCTGGTCGAGCTCTACAGCGCCGCCACGGCCTTCGTCTTACCCACTCTGCATGAGGGGTTTTCTTTCACGATTCTGGAAGCCTTGGCCTGCGGCGCGCCCGTCGTAACCTTCGACCATCCCCCGCTCCACGAGGCCGGGGTCCGAGAAGCCACCCTGGCTATTGAGAACCCCACCACGGAGGCCCTCTACGAGGCCCTCTGTGAGATTCTGGACCACTCCGACCGCCGCGACCAACTCCGCCGCGCCGGCCTGGCCTGCGCCGCCCGCTTCTCCTGGAAACAGGTCGCCGCCCAGACCATGGAGGTCCTGTGCGAAGCCGCCATGGTAAGATGACGCCCGTAATGAAGCCAATAGCAAGCATTATGGAAGAAACCGGAATCAGCGTTGGCCAACTCGTTACCGCGGCGGGATTGGATGCGAAAGTGGTAAAGGCTATCGTGAGCGGCAACTACACCGCCAGTCCCACGCAGCGCCAACGCCTGGCCGCCGCCCTGGGCGTTTCGACCGGCGACATTTCCTGGGGACACACGGTCCCAGTCCAACACATGCGCGGCAACGGTCCACAAAGCGGGCGCTCCACTTAGACCAAGACCGTAAACGTGGCCTCGTTCCGGCTCACCGGCCGGTAGAGGGTATCCCGCTCCATCGGCTCGCGGCCCGCCTCCCGAATCAGCCGTAACAACTCGCCCCGGCGCAGGGATTGCGCCGTAGTCGCCCCCGCATCGTGGTAGATCTTCTCCTCCACCACCGTCCCGTCGATGTCATCGGCGCCGAACCGCTGCGCCACTTGCGCGATCTTCGGCGTCAGCATGATCCAGTACGCCTTGATGTGCGGGAAGTTATCGAGCAGCAGCCGGCTGACGGCGATGCTCTTAATATCGTCGAACCCCGTGGTCGGCGCAATATGCTGCAACGGCGTGTTGGCCGGATGGAAGGCCAGGGGAATGAAGGTGACAAATCCATTGGTCTCGTCCTGCAGGGCGCGCAGCTTCAGCAGGTGATCCACCCGGTCCTCCGGGGTCTCGATATGGCCGTAGAGCATGGTGGCGTTGGACTTCAGCCCCAGCCGGTGCGCGATGCGCGCCGTATCCAGCCATTCCTCGCCGGTAATCTTGTGGTCGCAGATGATGCGCCGGACCCGGTCGTGGAAGATCTCGGCCCCGCCGCCGGGCATGGAATCCACCCCGGCGTCCTTCAACCGCCGCAGGGTCTCTTCGATGGAAATCTTCGTCCGCCGGGCGAGGTACCCTACCTCGACCATGGTAAATACTTTGAGATGCACCTGCGGGAACCGCTCCTTCAGGCCGCGGATCATCTCGCAGTACCAAGCCAAGCTCAGCTCCGGATGCAATCCACCGACGATATGGAACTCGCTGACGGCTTCGGAATACCCGGTCCCCGCCGTCTCCCACACCTGCTCGAGCGACATGGTGTAGGACTTGGGATCCCGCACCTGCCGTCCGAAGGCGCACAGCTTGCACGCCGCCACGCACACGTTGGTCGGGTTGATGTGCCGGTTGACGTTGAACCAGGTGAGGTTGCCGCTCTTCTGCTCGCGCACCCAGTTGGCCAGGTACCCGACTCCCAGGAGGTCATGCGAGCGAAACAGCGCCACGCCGTCGTCGTAGCTCAGGCGTTCGCCGGCAAAAACCTTGTCGGCGATGGGCGGCAGCTTCAGATCGTCAAAAACGGAGGGCATACAGTACGTCAGCGGTCCAAAACAGAAAGAATAGCACGCTGACACACCCGTTGACCGTGAAGAACGCGGCGTTGACCCGCGAGAGGTCGTGAGGCTTGACCAGGCTGTGCTCCCAGGCGAGCAGCGCCGTCACCACGGCAATTCCGGCCACGCTGATCGCCCCCAGAGCCAGCGCCCCCGACAGCCACAGCAGCAGTCCGACCATGACGAGGTGCAGGAAACGCGCCACCCACAGCGCCCGGGCGATCCCCAGCCGCGCCGGCAGGCTGCGCAACCCCTCGGCCCGGTCGAAATCGTAGTCCTGGCAGGCATAGATGATATCGAACCCGGCCACCCACAGCATGACCGCCGCCGTCAGCAGCAGGATCGGCCCGTCCAGCCGGCCGCGCACGGCGATCCAGGCCGCCGCCGGCGCCATCCCCAGGGCGAGGCCCAGCACCAGGTGCGACAGAGCCGTAAACCGCTTCGTATACGAATAGAGGAACACCACCCCCAACGCCACCGGCGCCAGCTTCAGGCAGAGCGGGTTCAACCGCGCCGCCGCCAAGAAGAACACGCCGCTCGCTACCGCCACAAACCCCCAAGTAAACGCCTTCGACAGCAACCCGGCCGGAATCGCCCGCATCTTTGTCCGAGGGTTTCGGGCATCGATCGCCGCGTCGGCGATCCGGTTGAACGCCATAGCCGCCGACCGCGCCCCCACCATGGCCAGGATGATCCAGCCCAGCTTGCTCCCCAGGTCGCGGCGGCTGAAGCCCTCTTCACGCACCGCCAGCAGCATCCCGGTCAGCGCAAAGGGCAGCGCAAAGACCGAGTGCTCGAACTTGATCATTTCCAGGGTGGTCCGAATCTTGCCCCACAGGCGCATCCTCCGGCCATCATAACGTACAATGCCTGCTATGAGATTCCGACTCCTACTAACGCTATCGACGCTCCTGGTGACCCTGTCCGTCTTCGGCTGGCTCCGCGCGCAACAGCCTTCCGCCGACCCCCTCATAGAAGGCTTTCGCCTGGTCGAGGTCGCCTCTGTGGCCGACGCCATGGAGCAGCTCTACGGACAGCGCGCCCACATGGCCCACGGGATGCGCCCCCTGTTCACCACCAAGTTCGCCGGCCCCGCCGTCACCGTCCATCTCAAGAAGGAAGAGCACAAGGACGGCGGCGGCGCCTCCCAAGGCATGCTTGACGCCATCGACGCCGCCCCGCCCGGCTCGGTTTACGTGATGGTCCTCGACGACGGCCTCGACTTCGCCGGCATCGGCGGCCTGATGGCCACGGCGATGAAGGTCCGCGGCCTGGCAGGCGCCGTGATCGACGCCTCGGTCCGGGACACCCCTCAGATCAAGCGGATTCAATTCCCCGTCTTCAGCCGCGGCATCGCCCCGTCCACGTCGATCAACCACTACCGCTTCGCCGGCTCCAATATCCCAGTCACCTGCGCCGGGGTGCGGGTGAACCCCGGCGACATCGTGGCCGCGGACGAAGACGGCGTCGCCGTAGTCCCCCGCGCCCGCGCCGCCGACGTCCTCAAGAAGGCGCAGGATCTCGACGACACCGAGCACCGCCAGCTCCCCTTCATCGAGAAGTTCAAGTCGATCAAGGAGGCGGTGGCGAAGTTCGGGAGGATCTGAGAAGCCTATTTCGGGTGTGGTTTGATCTCGTGCAGATGATAGGTGTCTTCCTCGATCGTGCAATAGAAGCACCAGTCGCGTGTCACTCTCGCCTGCCAAATGTCCCGGGCGTCGTCGTACTTCCTGGCGCGGAGAGATGGGTGGCGCAGGTTTGGGCGAGGAGTCGGGCCTGCTTATCAAAAGCCTGTCGGATGTGCGCGGGAGCGGCGTCGTAGCTGCGCTTGAAAATGCGGAGAGTAGCGCAGCTTCATCGACGAGAGCGGTTGAATTTTCCAGCCCCCAGCCTCTTGACCTTGGCGTGGAGGGAGGCAATCAGTTCCTCGGCAGTATCAAAAGGTCCGTAGGAACGACCCCTCTTGAAGTCGTCCAGGCTCTCAGCGATTCCTCGATCGATCACAGACTTGGGCGTAAAAGTCACCTTGCCCCGTTCGACCTTGGCCTCCAGCAAGTCCCCCACTCGAATGCCGGCTTGCCTTCGGACAACGGCAGGGATAACCACCTGGTATTTGTTCTTGACGGTGACGAGGGGCATAAGTTGAACTGTTGAACCTTCTAAGAACAGGTTACCGAGATAACGGGAGCCCTGTCAAATCCCGACCTGGAAGCGCATCTCCCGATCACTTCGCAGCCGTCGCGGCGGCATCCGCTCCCTCACGGTCGGGTGCGTTGAAAAGCAAGCGTTCCGCGTTGCCCCGGTAGATTTGGTCCTTTTGCTCCGCCGGCAGCCCCAGGCTCTCTATCACCCGAATCGTCTCCCGGATAAATAGCCCCGGCGACGGCTCGAACGGGGTGTCGGACGCAAACAGCACCTGGTCAATTCCGAAAAAATCCAGGCCGCAGCGGGTTGCCGCGAGCGCCCCGAATAGCGCCGTGTCGGCGTAGAACATCTTGAAGTAGTCGTAGGGACGCTTCTTCAGAGACCGCAACAATGCGGCGTAGTCCTCATCCGAGCTGCGCCGGCCCATCTGGTCCCAGCCGTACCCGACGCGCCCCTCGCAATATGGGATCATGGCGCCCATGTGATGAGTAATGATCTTGACGTTCGGGTGGCGGTCGAACAGGCCGGAGAAGACCAGGCGCGCCATGGCCACGCTGGTCTCGTAGGGCCAGCCCAGAGTCCACCAAATCTCATACCGGGACCGGTTTTCGCTGCGGTAGTCGGAGAAGTCCCCGGTCCGCGCCGGATGCAGCCAGATCGTCAGGTCGCGGCGCGCCAGCTCGTCGAACAGGGGCCGGAATTCGGCCGCGTCGAGGGGCTTGCCGGCGGCATTCGAATACAGTTGCACGCCGCGCGCGCCGAGCTCGGTCGCCGCCCGTTCGAGCTCCTTCTCGGCCGCGCCCGGATGGTTCATGGGCAAGGCGGCGACGAAGCCCGGAAACCGGTCGGGATAGCGGGCGACCAGCTCGGCCATGCCGTCGTTCGCCATTCTCGCCAGCAGCGGTGACGTCTCCGGCCCGGCAAAGGACTCGATGGGCGGCGAGGCCAGCGAGATCACCTGCCGGTAGTCCCCGAACTCGTCCATCATGCGGAACCGCGCGTCCAGGTCCACCATCGCCGGAATATTCCGCGAGCGCTTGCCCATGTCCTGGAGTCCGGGGGCGACCTGGAGGAACTCGGCGAAGAATCGCGCGGGAAGAATATGGTTGAAAATGTCGATCTTCACGGAGACCTCCTTGCGGCCACGAGACGGATGCGGAGCGCCTCGGCCACGCCGGGGCAGCTTGGCGAAGGTCTGTGCGTAGCTCTACCAGTCCACCACCGACCCATCGTCCGGATCGTAGCGCGTCAGATACGGCCGCGGCTCCCCGACCTGCGCCCGGAGCTTGTTTTCGTCGATGGTGATGCCCAGGCCCGGTTCGGTGGGCAACGGGCGGTGGCCGTTCCTAACCGGCGGCAGGGGCTTGGCGAGGAGGTCGGCGTGCTCGGCATCGCCGCGCTCCTGAATCAGGAAGTTGGGGATGGAGGCCGCTACCTGGAGACTCGCGGCCAGGGAGACAGGCCCGTTCGGATTGTGCGGCGCGAGCGGCGAGTAGTATGCTTCGGCCATGCCCGCGATGATCCGCAGCTCGGTGATGCCGCCGGCGTAACAGACATCCGGTTGCAGGATGACAGCGGCCCGCTTCTCCAGAATCTCGCGGAAGCCCCACTTGGTGAAGATGCGCTCGCCGGTGGCCAGCGGGATGTGCGTCTTCTTGGCCAACTCCGCCATCACGTCCACGTTCAGAGCCTGCACCACCTCTTCATAGAACCAGGGATGATAGGGCTCCAGGGCTTTGATCAGGAGGCTGGCCGTGGGCGGCTGCACCGCGCCATGAAAATCGATGCCGATATCGACGCCGGAACCCATGCGCTCCCGGAGAGCTTTGAATCGCTCCACCACTTCATCGACGAACTTCTGCCCCTCGACGTACTTGAACGCCTGCCGCGCGGCACTCGGCCCGACCTTCATGGCGTTCACGCCAGTGGTGGAACTGACTTGTCCGTAGACCCGGATCCGATCGCGGGTGGGGCCGCCCAGCAGTTTGTAGACCGGCACGCCGTAGATCTTGCCCTTGATGTCCCAAAGCGCCTGGTCGATGCCGCTCGAAATCGCGGTTTTGATCGGTCCGCCGCGATAGAACGCGCCACGGTGGATGGCCTGCCAGTGATGTACGACGCGGTTGGGGTCCTGCCCCACCAAGTAATTTGAGACCTCCAGGGCACCGGCGGCGCACGCCTTGGCATCGTCCTTGAGCATCTCGCCCCAGCCGACGATGCCGGCGTCGGTCGAGATCTTGACAAAGACCCAGGTGTTCTTGAGAACAAACGTCTCAATCTTGGTGACCTTGACATTGTCGTTGGGACCAACGGCAGCCGCGTTGGTGCGCTCGCAGGTAAACAGTGCGTCCAGGCCGAACAGCGCGCCCGAGGCGAGAGCCCCGCGCAGCAGAGAACGGCGATCGATTTCTTTTCGCGGCATAGGGATGTCTCCGTAGGATAGACTCCGCTAACTTAGCAAACGCTGTCCCGAGCGCGCAAGCCAAGCTTCGCTCCAGTCCGGCACGGAACGCTGATCGCCAACCGTCGGCGGAGTCGGGTGACGTCGGAGCGCGCGCCGGACAGAATCGCGGCAGGGTTTTCAGGGGGATGCCGCCGGAACTTGTTGGTGAGGCGGGCGGGACTCGAACCCGCGGCCCACGGCTTAAAAGGCCGTTGCTCTACCGGACTGAGCTACCGCCCCACTTTGCGCTCCCTTCATTATAGCTGCAATGCTGGGTCGCTACCGGATCTCCGACACCCCGCAGGTGCCGGGAGCATCGGGATCGTTGTCGCGCGGACCTTTGGGACCACCGGTGCGGGTCTTGGCGCTCCATCCTTCAATCGCGATTTCCACCATGGTGGTGCCCGCCAGGTGCTCCTCGGGTGGAGCGTCGTAATCGACGCCAGCCGTCCGCCCGGCAAAGTAGCGCCGGATCATCGCGCGCAGCAGACGGTCCTTCTCGGAGCTCTCCGTCACCGCCCGCCCCCGGCCGAAGCAAACCACGCTGTGGTAGTTCATGGAATGGTACAGCGCCGTTCGAGAATACACCAACCCCTCGATCGTGGTTACGCAGATCGAGACCGGCTCCCCGTCGGCCACCCGCTCGAGCGCCCGGCTCGACGGCGATCCGTGCAGGTAGAGCCGATCCGGCGTCAGCGGATCATAGTGATAGGACATGGGAATCACGACGGGGCGTCCCGCGTCGACGAAACCCACGTGGGCCACCAGCCCGGCGGCCAGAATTTCGGGAGCCTGGTCCGGCGCCGCACGCTCGGCGTGTTGCCGGATCGGAATCGTGTGGGGCATGCGTCTCCCGTTGTAACGCGGCGCACACCTCTCCGACAAGGGCCATTGCGGCGACAATGCCCTGGTCCAAGCGGTTTACGAGCGGCGGGCGAGGGCTTCTTCCACGCTGGCTCCGATTTCGAACACGCTCTCCAGCCCCGTGTAGGCCAAGACCCGGCGAGGGAACTCGTTCAGGCCGCTGAGAATGAGG
>JBGOUV010000558.1:0-3369 GCA_041477815.1 Terriglobia bacterium
CTCGGCGGAGCTCTTGTTGAACGCCGGATTGTAAATGGCATGGAAGAAGGTGAGGCCGGTGAAGGGGAAGGGCTTGCCGTCCAGCAGGAAGCGGGTTCCCGCAGCGCTGATGACGTGCGTGGACTGGCCCAGGGCGGCAGTGGACACAAGCGCAAAAGCCAGTAGCGTTTTCATAGATGGTCCATTATCCTCAGATCATGCGCAGAATGCTAGGACTGCTGCTTTTCGCGGCGGCGCTCCCCGGCGCCGAAGAGGGGTTCGTTCCGCTGTTCAACGGCCAGAACCTGGACGGCTGGCAGGTCGATACGCCCGGCGTCTGGTCGGTGCGGGGCGGGATGATCGTGGGCCGGCATGCCGGCCAGAAATGGAACGACTTCCTGCGGACCAGGAAGCACTACGAGAACTTCATCCTGAAGGCGGAGTTCCGGCTGGTGAACGGCGTGGGAAACAGCGGGATCCAGTTCCGGTCCAAGCCCGTGCCCGGTTCGCATGAAGTGGAAGGATATCAGGCCGATGTAGGAGAGAAGTACTGGGGGTGCCTGTACGACGAATCGCGGCGGAAGAAGGTGCTGCTGGAACCGCCGCCCGGGGCGCTGGCCACCGTGAAGAAGGACGGCTGGAACGAGTACGTCATCCGTGCCGAAGGCGGCCGGATCAGGCTGGAGCTGAGCGGGATCCTGACGGTGGATTACCTGGAGACCGACACTAAGATCGAGCGCGCCGGTTTCATCGCCTTGCAGGTACACAGCGGGCCGGGGATCGAGGTGCAGTTCAGGAACCTGCGGATCCGGGAGCTTCCTCCCGGCGATTCAGGCCGATGATTTCCGCCCGGTGGCTGGCACAAAGGCGGTTTCAAGATGAGCTGGAGACCGCCGGGTGGGCCAGGACCGGTCCGGTGCTGACCGTGCGGCAGTGTGAGGAACTGGCCCGGCTTTACACGGACGAGACGCGGTTCCGCAGCCGGGTCGACATGGCGCGTTACCGGTTTGGGCTCGGCGAGTACAAGTATTTCGCGCCGCCGCTGCCGCCGCTGGTCCGGCAGTTACGGGAGGTCTACTACCCGCCCCTGGCGGCGATCGCGAACCGCTGGCAGGAAACCCTGGGACAGCCGGAGCGGTATCCGCCCACCCTGGCGGAGTTTCTGGAGCAGTGCCGTCGGGCCGGGCAGACCAAGCCGACGCCGCTGTTGCTGCGGTACGAGGCCGGGGGGTACAACTGCCTGCACCAGGATCTCTACGGTGACGTGGCGTTTCCGTTACAGATGACGTGCCTGCTAAGCCGGCCCGGTGTGGATTTCACCGGCGGCGAGTTTCTGCTGGTGGAGCAGCGCCCCCGGGCGCAGTCGCGCGGGGAAGCGATCGCCCTGGAACAAGGGGAGCTGGTGATCTTCACGACGCGGCGCCGGCCGGCGCGGGGGACGCGCGGGCCTTACCGGGTCGTGATGCGACACGGCGTGAGCACGGTAAGGAGCGGGGTGCGGCTTACCCTGGGGGTGATCTTCCACGACGCGCGCTGAGCGATCGGATCTTTACTGCCATTCAAATCCCACGCCTATTCCCGGCAGCACTTCCAGAGGCCTCGCCGGCGGCGCGGCGCGGCGCTGCCGGGCCCGTTCCATGTTGGGAGCGCCCGCTTCGAGGAGGCAGGTATAATCCGCACGTATGCGGGCTACCACCGGGGCAGCCAGGCGGCGGGCCAGCCCACAGGAGCTTCCGGAGCAGGCGCTGCAGGTCTCCTGGCCGAACTTGAATACCAGAGTCCAGGGCAGGACTACTCGGGCGGCGCCGTAGTTTCCTGGTAAAATACCGGCCATGAAACCACGACGCAATTTTTTCAAGTCGGCGATGAAATTGGGCGCCGGAGGGGCCCTGGCTGCGATGACAGCCGCGGCCGCTACCGGTAGCGGCAAAGTGAAGTCCCCGGGCGGGTATCGGGTCGGAAACCTGTACTTCAGTTCGGGCCTGACCGGCGTGCGCTCGGAAGCGCGCAAGGATCCCTTGGCCTTCGGCGGCGACGTCAAGGAGCAGACCCGCACCATCCTGGAGCTGCACAAGAAGAACCTGGAGTCGATGGGGTCGTCGCTCGAGAACGTCCTGAAGGTAACCGCCTTCCTGGCCGAGGTCAAGACCGAGAAGAACGCTTTCAACCAGGCTTACGCGGAGTTCTTCGCCAAGGACGCGCCGGCCCGGTCGGCGTTCGGCGTGGAGTTTCCCGACACGGCCACGCGCGTCGAGATCGAGCTGGTCGCCTGGATCCCGTGATCGGCCGCTGCCGCAACGACTCCCAGCTCGGGCAGACCGGCCGGTGGCGATAGTCCGCTCCGCGTCTGGTCCTCCCGCCTCACCCCCGCCGGCGCCGGCCTTGCCCGCGGCCCCGCCCCCTGAACTCTCGCCTCGAAGAGGCCGGCCCCGGCGTCGTCGATGTCGCTACCGAGACCGGTGTTCACGCGACCGACCCCCCGCCCCTGCCGCCGCTTTGCCGCCTACTGGCGGCTGATCTATCCCGGCAGCGCGCTCCTCCGCCGCAGGTGGCTCCGCGCCATCCGCCTCCGCGCCGGGGCAGCGCTTACTAACAGCAAATAGCTAGCCAGTACCAAGCGCGAGCCACGCTCCACGCGAAATTCCTAGGCTGTCACAGTAGCGCGATGGAAAGCCATTCGGCCAGCAGAGCTACCAGGCAACTGGTGTCGAGGCTGAATCTAACGATCCGGCCGCGTGGTTGCACCACTTCTGCCTTCACGGATCTCTTCCAGGATCTGATTGACCTGCCCAGGGGTCAGGGGTCGCGTGCCAGGCGGAGCCGCCAGCGCCAGACGGGAGCCTCGGCGAACCAGACGGACGGACTGGCGCACCGGCTCGATCTCGATTTTGCCTTCGTGATACTCCAGGTGCAGCTCCATGCCGGCTCGCAGGCCTGCCCGCTGGCGGAGCGCCTTCGGAATCACCACTCTCCCGGCGTTGTCAATGGTTGTCTTGCAGACCACGATTCTACCACGGCATTACGGCCGGTCAGAACGTATCGTTGATCGGCAACTCCTGCTCTTGCTGAGTCAGGGGGTCGTACTGGAAATAGGAGGCTCTCGCCGCGGGGCCGTTGAGGTCTAGGAAGACATAGCCGTGCTGCAACAAGCCTCCGTTCTGGTCCGGGGCCAGCGTTACGGGCTGTATCGGAACCGCCGGATCGGGCCGGCTCAGCTCGTCCACTCCGACCGGGAAGGCGCCGTGGCCGATGCAGCGGGCGAGTACGTTTTGGAACCTTTCGAAGATCACGAGGTTGTGCTCGTGGCCCCAGAACCAGGCCGTCAGTTCGGGCAGGAGGTCCTTTACCTGGTCGAGGAGCCCTTGGTTGATCTTAGTAGGGCCGATGTTC